>CACYCV010000022.1 GCA_902772955.1 uncultured Ruminococcus sp. | reverse complement strand
GGAATCCCCGGACAGCTTATAGTAGAAAGCATACTGATAGGGAGAAGTGCCGCCGGAGGCTGCGCCGTTAATGGTGACGCTGCTGCCCAGCGTAATGGAATCGGAAGACAGGGAGCAGTTATTGACCAGGTCGCTATTCCTGGAAACAATGAGGGTCAGTAGCTTTTCCTTGACAGTACCGGTTTTATCCTTGACCCGGATTCGAACTGTATAGGATCCCTTGGATAATTTCAGGGCAACGGAAGTGTTGGTGCTGTAGTTTTGTGCGGTGGTGTAGGAGGAGGCAGCGGATTCCTGATAGGCGACCTCATACTGATAGGGTGTGGTACCTCCGGATGCTGCACACCTTACGGTGACAGTTTCGCCTTCTGTTACACTGCTTTTTGACAGTGAGGAATTGTTGATCACAGGATCGGGGGAGGTGCTTTTGTAGACATAGGTGACGGTGATGTCGGCCTGGGTAAAGAGGCCGGAAGCGTTGGTAGGTGTGGTGACCAGCTCGTAGCCGTCAAAGGATTTGGAGGAGGTGGTATAAGTGGTGGTGCCGTCAGCCATGCCCTTGAGGGTTTCCTTGGCGAGAACGGCGCCGTTTTCATCGGTGTAGCGGACATTGACTCTTCCGGTGGGATAAACCTTGCCGCCCTTGATCCAGACCTCTCCGCTGACGGAGTAGCCATCGGCGAAAGCGGCAGGATCCTGAGAACCGTTGTTATTGTTATTGGCGATAAAGGAAGCGGTGCCGTCATAGTCTACAGACCCCACATACCAGCCGCTGCCTTCACTCTGCATGATGGTGCCGGGCCATGCGCCGCAAAGCTGGGTGGCTGTTGAGCCGGAGCCGGTATAGATATACATGGCTACTTGTGACCAGCCGGAGGCGTTGTAGTAATGTACCTTGAGGGAGGTGTCAACGGCAGATTCGTGATATTTGAAGATGACCGTAACCCCGTTGGCGGTCAGGGTGCCGCTGGCATTGTTGGTGAGAGAAAGATCGCATTCATAGCCCTGGATGGTGATGGGAGAAACCGAATAGGCTTTGCCGATTTCACCGGAGGTGATCCTGTCGGCGGCAATGCTCTTACCGGTTTCGGCATCCTGGAACTTACAGATAATGTTGGCAAACTTCGTATTGTCAATCTCGTAATAGTAGGTGACGGTGGTGCCGGCCTTGGTAAAGGTGCCGGTGGTGGAGCCGGAGACGGAATCCACTACATAACCGTTGTTCAGCAGCTCGGCAAGGGGAGAGGTGGTGTAGCTGGTGCCTTCCTTACCCTTGAGCGTCTCGGTTTTGTAGGTGGAGCCGTTGGATTTCAGCACATGGTTGACGGTTACTTTGCCGCCGGAGGCGATGACGGTTTTGTCGAAACTGGTTTTGTCTACCAGAACCATGGTGGAACGGGCCGGCACCGTAACGGTAGAGCCGCTGGTTCCCAAAGAGGTTACACCGGCGGTAGAACCGTCTGCCACGATGACCCACTGGGAGGGAAGGGTTTTGTTATCATAGGTCATGAGGGTAACTGTCTGAGAGGAACCGCTTGCGTTGTGAATAACACCCACATAATCCCATTCCGTGTCCGGATTGATGGTGTTGTACATGGTAAAGGCGACAACCTTGGACGGACAATTGGTGCCCCAGGAGAAATAGATGGTATTATTGCTGGTGTTGGAAGGATCACGGAAGGGGGAATATGCCTTGCGGATTTCAATCAATCCCTTATAATACGCATACAAATCAGCGTAGGTTATGGTATTGGACCATACCAGCTGATTGGTAGAGGTGGGAGACTTGTAGCTGTTTTCGTCACCGAATTTAGTACGGGCAAATTCCTCACCCGCCTGGAAGAAGGAAATTCCCTGGGAGGTCAGAATAATGCCGCCTGCCAGCTTGTTCATGGCCACCAGATCATCATACCGGTTGCCGTAGCCGGAGCCTCCCTTGCAGGATTTGACCAGCTTGTCATAAAGAGTATAGTTATCATGGGCAGAGGTATAGGTGACTGTCTGTGAGGGTTGCTTGGACCATTTGCTGTCTCCTGACATGGAGGTGGAGTTTGCCTGGATGCTGCCCTTCAGGGCTTCCTCATAGCCGGCACCCTGAATAAAGCCGGGGTCGGAGGCATTGAAGCAGCTTCCCTTGATGGCGTCACGGCTTTTGTCGTTAAAGGCGGCAATCTCCTCGGAAACCAGCTTCATGTTGCCCTGTACGGCGGTGGCCTTCGGACAGGTTGTGGCGGCGGCTGTCCATGGTTCGCCGTAAATCAGAATATCAGGATTGATTTCGTCCAATGCCTGGCGGATGGCATTCATGGTGTCCACATCGTGGATACCCATCAGGTCAAACCGGAAGCCGTCCAGATGATATTCCGTGGCCCAATAGGTCAGGGAGTCAATCATGAACTTCTGATACATGGCGCGATCGCTGGCGGTTTCGTTGCCGCAGCCGGAAGCATTGGAATAGCCGCCGGTGCTGCTCTGACGGTAGTAGTAGTTGGGGACGGTGTAGTCAAACCAGTCGTTCACACCGGATCCGCCGTAGTTGGTGTGGTTATAGACCACGTCCATTACGACGCCGATGCCTTTGTTGTGCAGAGCCTGCACCATTTTTTTGAATTCCGTGATTCTGACCTCGCCGTGATAGGGGTCGGTAGAATAAGAGCCTTCGGGGGTATTGTAGTTCATCGGGTCATAGCCCCAGTTGAACTGGTCGGTGCTGAGCTTTGTTTCATCCACACTGGCATAGTCATAGACAGGCAGCAGATGAACGTGGGTAACGCCTAGGTCAGCTAAGTAATCGATGCCGGTAGGATGGATACCGTCCTGGTTGACGGTTGTGCCGGTTTCGGTAAAGGCCAGGTATTTGCCCTTGTTGGTCATGCCGGAATCAGCGGAGGCGGAAAAGTCCCGGACATGAACCTCCCAGATGACGGCATCCGTTTGATTGGGACAGGATACACGCTGGTCAGTGGCCCAGCCGGCGGGGTCTGTGCTGTCCAGATCTACCACCATGCCGCGCATTCCGTTGACACCGGTGGTACGGGCATATAAATCCACGGTTTCTTTGGTGACGCCGTTGTTGGTGACCAGATAGGTGTAGTAGGTGCCGTTCAGGTCACCGGAAATGGTAATGGACCAGATGCCTTTGTCGCCCTTTGTCATATCCTTGGTTTCGATGACGGAGGCGCCTGCTTCTGCGTCACTGCCTGTGGTGTAGCGCTTGATCTGCACCTTGGAGGCGGTGGGAGCCCACACCTTGAAGGTGGTAGAGGCTTTGCTGTAGGTTGCGCCAAGATCATTGCCGCTGTAGGCGTAGGCGTCCAGAGCCGACATCTCTGAATAGGAAACGGCACTGACCTGAGTGGTACTCAGGGTGGCGGCAACAGAGAATACCGATAGGGACAGCAGCGCTGACATCAGCAGGGAGGTGGCTTTTCGGAAGCCATACTGCAGCTTTTTCATGTGTCAGACCTTCTTTCTTTGATTGAAAAGTAGCAGGATTTTGGCATCCTGCAGACAGGGGCGATACTACCCCCATATTACTATCAGTGTAATATATTTCAGGTGAATTAATTTTCTTTTAAAGAATTATATAAAATATTTTGATAGATTTTTATTTTTTTATATTTATTTCACAAATAAAAAGAAATTATGTTGTGAGAAAATAAAAATTATCATAACTTTATGAGAATTCGACCTCAAAAGGTCGAATTCTTTTGGTTTCGGGGGGATAGGTGAAAGGAGGTTTTATCAATGAACAGAAAAACAGGAAAACTCAAGGTCAAAGAAAAACGCTTTTGTGAGATCTATGCGGCAGGGGGAGATGTTCTCCGTGCTGCGGCAGGGGCAGGCTTTGCATGCCCGGAGACTGTGGGAGCCGAGCTGCTGTCACGGGACGAAATCAACAAGGAAATCCGGGAGCTGTATGAGAAGCGGCTGCAGAATGCCCGACAGAAGGCTTATGCCGGTTATGAGCGGATCGCCTTTGGCAGTGTGAATGATGCAGTGCGGCTGCTTTTTGAGAGTGATGCCTTCGGAGAGACTTCCGGAGAGTATGATCTCTTCAATGTGGCGGAAATCCGCCGTCCCAAGGAGGGAGCGCTGGAAATCAAATTTTTTGACCGGTTGAAGGCGTTGGAAAAGCTGGAGCAGTACGGCCGTGAGGACGAGAGAGGTACCGGAGACTTCTATCAGGCTCTGATCGGAGGCATCGGAAAGCTGGATCATCATACGGGAGAGGAGACAGTATGAGCTTTTGTGCCTTTTCGGAAAAGCAGCTGAAGGTGCTGCGCTGGTGGACACCCCGTCAGAAGACCGCTTCCTGTGACGGAATTATCTGTGACGGCGCGGTCCGCAGCGGAAAGACCCTGTGCATGAGTGTGTCGTTTGTTTCCTGGGGAATGTTTGCCTTTGCAAACAGCAGCTTTGCCCTGTGCGGCAAGACCATCCGGTCTGTCAAACGCAATGTGGTGCAGCCGCTGCTGGGCATTCTGCGGGAGCTTGGATTTGAGGTGCAGGATACCTTGTCCTCCAATACCTTTACGGTATCCGCACAGGGCAGAACCAATCGCTTTTTTCTTTTCGGAGGACGTGACGAAAGCTCCGCGGCTCTGATCCAGGGAATGACCCTGTGCGGCGTTATGTTTGATGAAGCGGCGCTGATGCCCCGTTCCTTTGTGGAGCAGGCACTGGCAAGGTGCTCTGTAGAGGGTTCCAAGCTGTGGTTTAACTGCAATCCGGAATACCCCCAGCATTGGTTTTGCCGGGAGTGGGTCCGGAAAACGAAGGAAAAAAACCTGTATTACCTGCATTTTCTGATGGATGATAATCCTTCCCTTTCTGAAAAAATGCGGCAGCGGTATCGGACACTGTATTCCGGCACCTTTTATGACCGGTTTGTCCTGGGAAAATGGTGTGCCAATGAAGGACTGGTATATCCCTTTATGTCAGAGGAAGCCATGCTTTTTGATGTTCCTCAGGGAGAAGCGGAGGAGTATGTCATTTCCTGTGATTACGGTACGGTCAATCCGGCCTCCTTCGGCCTGTGGGGACGGTTTGGAGGTACCTGGTATCGGTTGGACGAATATTACTATAGCTCCAGACGGGAGGGAATCTCCCGGACAGATGAGGAGCACTATGACGGGCTTTGTGAGCTTGTGGGCGAGAGGGAAATTTCACAGGTTGTGGTAGATCCTTCCGCCGCCAGCTTCATAGAAGTCATTCGCCGTCATGGAAGATTTCGTGTGGTACCGGCAGTCAACCAGGTACTGGACGGGATTCGTCAGACAGCGGCAGCCCTGAAGGAGGGCAGACTGCGTATCTGCCGGTGCTGCAGTGATGCCGTTCGGGAATTTGGCCTGTATCGCTGGGACAGCAGCGGCAGGGACGCTCCTGTCAAGGAAAATGACCATGCCATGGACGATATCCGCTATTTTACCGCAACTGTTCTGAACGGTGAGGATGACGGTCTGATCGCCTTTGCCTCGGAACGGTGAATTTGTGAGGTGAATCAATGAATCTGTTCAAACGAAAAAAGAAGGAGGAACCGCTGTCGGTACAGACCGCCGTCAGTGACAGCTATCAGGGCAGCGGTTATTCCTATCTGGGGATGAACTCTGCAGTGGTGTATGAGCGAAAGCTGTACCGCTTTCTCAGAGAGTCGGTTCCGCTCATTGATGCCGCCATTGCCAAGCTGGTTCGGCTGGTCGGCAGCTTCCGCGTCAGTACCGGCAATCCCCGAAACGATGCTGCTTTGGCAAAATTCCTGCGGGAGGTGCAGGTCAACGGCTGCGCCAGAGGGATTGACAGCTTTCTGGCGGGTTACCTGGATCAGCTTCTGACCTATGGCACGGCGGTAGGGGAAATGGTGCTGAGCCGCAACGGAAAAAACATTGCGGCGTTATATCAGGCATCGTTGGATCATGTGGAGCTAACGGCTGACGGAGATCCGCTGAATATCAGAATCCGGAGCATAGGACCTGCCGGAGAAAGAAAGGACATTCCCTATCCTGGGCTGGTGTTGTGTACCACCCTGATGAATGAACCGGGAAAGGTCTATGGTACCTCCGTGCTGAGGGGCTTGCCCTTTGTGGGAGAGATCCTGTTGAAAATCTTTCATGCGGTGGGTACCAATTGGGAAAGAGTCGGGAATGTGCGTTTTGCCGTGTCGTATAAGCCGGGAGAAAATGAACGCAGCTTTTCCAGGGATCGTGCCGCCCAGATTGCCTCCGAATGGAGCAAGGCGATGAAAAGCCGGGAGCCAAAGGATTTTGTGACAGTGGGTGATGTCAGCATCCGTGTGATCGGTGCGGACAATCAGATTCCTGACAGTCAGGTACCGGTAAGAATGCTGCTGGAGCAAATTGTTTCCAAGCTGTCCATTCCTCCCTTTCTGTTAGGACTGACCTGGTCATCTACAGAACGAATGTCCAGCCAGCAGGCGGATATCCTGACGAGCGAACTGGAATTTTACCGCCGGCAGCTGGAGGGCTGTATCAGCCGTATCTGCGGCTTGTTTCTGAAGCTGCGGGGAGAACCGGCAGAATTCCGGATTGAATGGGATAACATCAATCTGCAGGATGAAGTAGAGCTGGCCAGAGCCAGACTGCTGAATGCACAGGCGGATGCGGTCAAAAAAGGAGAGTGATCAATTGGAACATACAGCCAAGGGTCTTTCAGCGGAAGAACTGAAAGCCATCAATGCTTTTACAAGAAGGGAATTTCGCGAGGAGGACGTCTATGTTTTTCCGGTGATTTTGTGTGATAACGATATTGACCGGGATTTTGAACGCTTTTCGGATGAAGCTCTGGAAGCATTATCAAAGCTCTATGTGGGAGTGACGGGAATTGCCGATCACCAGCCCGCCAGCAGCAACCAGAGCGCCAGAATTTTTTCCTGTCGTACGGAAACGGTAGCAGGCCGGCAGACATCGGATGGAAAGCCTTATCGCCGTTTATGTGCCAAAGCTTATCTGCCGAAAAGTGAAAAAAACGAAGAACTGATTCTCGCATTGGACAGCGGCATCCGTAAGGAGGTCAGCGTTGGCTGTGCTGTCAGACGGCGTATTTGTTCTGTCTGCGGAGAGGATATTGCCATGTGTCAGCATCAGAAGGGGAAGAGGTATAACGGACAGCTCTGCTTTGCCACTCTGCAGGAACCGATTGACGCCTATGAATGGTCGTTTGTGGCGGTGCCTGCCCAAAAGAATGCGGGAGTGATCAAGTGTTTTCAACCCCCAAAAATTGCCGCTTGCGGCGGAAGGAAAGGAGAACCATATCAGAATATGGAAGTTGAGAAAAAACTGTTTGCGGGAGAGGAACAACATTTTTCCGCAGAAGAAATGCAGTCCCTGGCGGAACGCTTCAAGGAACTGGAAAAGAAAGCGTTTGACGGGGAATGTTATCGTGACAAGCTGACCAAGGAGCTTAAGGGGCTGGCAGCGGTGGCTTTGCCGGGACTTTCTTCGGAAACCCTGGGACTGATGGCCAAATCCCTGTCAGTCCGGCAGCTGGATGAACTGAAAACGGCTTTTGAAGCCCGTACGGCCGATTTGCTGCCCCTTCATCCACAGCTGGCCTCTCACAACAGCAAAACCGGTGGAAATCATAACACCATCTATCAGAATATTTAAGGAGGAATTATCATGAACGTTTCTTTTAATGGCTTTAATGAACAAATTGCTACCTTTGAGGCAGTCAGCGGTGTAGCGGCAGGAAAGCCGGTAGCACTTTCTGCCAACGGTAAGGTGCAGGCGGTAACCAGCGGTGCGTTTTGCGGGATCTGCACCGGCGTCAGGGACGGTTATGCAGCCGTACAGCTGCAGGGCTATATCCGGGTGCCCTATTCCGGTACGCTCACTGTGGGCTACAAACAGCTGGCTGCTGCTACAGGCGGCAAAGTGACAGTGGATACCACCAACGGCAGAGAATATCTGGTGGTAGAGGTGGATTCTACGGCAGGCATCGCAGGTATTTTACTGTAATTCAAAGGAGGATAATCAATATGGCTTTTTATGATTCAATCAGACTGGAAAAAGGAATGTACAACAGCGGCCGCTCTCTGACAGAAGTGCTGGAGGAGCTGGATCCCTCCGAAAACTATAAGGGCAGCTCTCTGGAGGAACTGGATGCTTTTCAGCGTCAGCTCAAGCGCTACGATATTAAGGTAGGCGGCGCCTATTCCGATAACGTGCAGAAGTTTTTTGAAACCTCCAATTCAGCAGCGCTGTTTCCGGAGTATGTATCCAGAGCGGTCAAAAAGGGGATGGAGAGTGCCGACTATCTGAAGGAGATTATTGCTGCCAAAACCGTGATTGACGGAATGGATTATCGTTCGGTGGTTTCCGAACCTACGGATGAGGAAAAGAAGCTGCTGCCGGTGGCGGAGGGTGCCTCCCTGCCCCAGACCAATGTCAGAACCGGTGAAAACCTGGTGAAGCTCTTTAAGCGAGGCAGAATGCTGGTGGCGTCCTATGAAGCTATCAAGTTTCAGCGGCTGGACCTCTTTACGGTCACCCTTCGTCAGATCGGAGCCCATATTGCCAGAGAGCAGATGAAGGATGCCGTCAATGTCCTGATCAGCGGCGACGGCAACAGCAACGCTGCTGATGTCGTATCACTGACAACCTCCGGCTCTCTCAGCTATGGTGACCTGATCAATCTGTGGGCCAATCTGTCTCCCTATGAGCTGAATACGATGCTGGCACCCACCGATATGATGCAGAAGCTGCTGGCACTGACCGAAATGAGAGATGCCCAGGCGGGACTGACCTTCCAGGGAACCGGCAAAATGATCACACCGCTGGGTGCAAAGCTTATGCATATTCCCTCCATGGTATCCGGAAAAATCATTGGTCTGGATAAGAACTGCGCTCTTGAGATGGTTCAGTCCGGAGATGTTGTGATGGATACCGATAAACTGATTGACAGACAGCTGGAAAGAACATCGATCAGCTGCATTGCAGGCTTTGCCAAAATCTTCAAGGACGCTTCCAAGGTGCTGGCATAAGAATGGGAGGAATGACATTTGCAGATAGAAAATGTTCTGGAACTGTTTGCAAAGCTGTCGGGACTCTCTGAGGAGGAATTGTATCAGGCACGTTTTCTGTGTGAGATGGCAATGGAGCATATCCGTTCCCGCTGTACCGGAAACGAAGAGGAGGAGGGCGGCAGACAATCGTTTGCCGCCGCTGCCCTTGCCTATTATCGGTTCCTGCTGTGGACCCTGACGGATCAGGGAGGTGACAGCATCAAGGTAGGAGAGGTTACTGTCAAAAATGTCCGGGAACGTCTTGAATATGCCCAGGTGCTGTATCAGGATGCGCTTGCCGGGCTGGAGGGGCTGAAGGACGACGGGTTTGTGTTTGAAAGGATGGAAGCATGAAAAAGTGTCAGGGAGCAATCCGGAAAATCGGCATACCTGTCCGTGTGGAGGACAGCAGCGGCAGCCGCAGCGGAAGGGCGGTGTTGTATCCGATGCGGGTTTTTCATAAGGAGTGGGGCGGTGTAGAGTATCAGCCGGAGGGCCGCTCGGAACCCGGACGATTTGTGATGTTCTGTGAGGAAGGACTTCTGAAAGGGGTCGACGATGGGTGTGTCTTTTTTGCGGGAGAGCATTGCTATCGGCTGGTATGGAAGGATGAGACGGTTTGTCGGTTCGGCGGATATATCAAGGCGTGTCTCCGGCTTATGACGAAGGAGGAATGACATGATCGGTGGATGGATCGATGAACTCATGACACATATTGCAGAGCAGCAGGCTTTTGCGGACTATCATTTTTTGCGGGCCGACAGCGGAGAGAATATTCCCTTTCCGTTAAGAAAACCTCTGGTATCCTTTGGTGAAGAGGAGCAGGATCAGTTAGGCTATCTTTTAGGGTGTGAGGACTGTCTGTTCGGCGGTTCCCGCATGACGGTGAGGGTTATGACGGATGAACAGACGGGAGGTGCCTTCTGCGAAGGCTGTGCGGAGCAGATCTGCAAAGCCGTCCTGCAGGCGGATCTTACCGGACAGATTGTGTCTGTCTGTGTGGAAAAATGTATGTACGACAAAACAGCCTTTGCATATAAAGTAATAATGAGATTTACACTGAGAGAACAGGCAAAGACGCTGTAGGAGGGGATCGTTTGGAGGAAAGAAGGGCGTTATGCGGCAGAGATGTCAAAATTTTTCTGGACGGCCGGCCGCTGCTGCAGGCGGAAACGGCCGGACTCCGGAAAACTGCGCAGCTGCATGCCATCAGAAGCTGCTTTTGCGGAGAGGATGTGGCACACCTGGAGGGACGCAGAGAATATAAGCTGAACCTGACAGGGGTGCGGTTTCTTGCTCCGTTTGAAAACTGCAATTTTTATGATATGGATCATTTTACGGTCAGGGTTGTCATGGGAGATGTGGCAGTGGTTTTGGAAAACTGCGTGTTTGATGATTTTGAAGCGGCGGCGGACAAGGAACGCTTCCGGGAGCATATCAGCATGACGGCGCTGCGGATGAGAACGGAGGCGGTATCATGAAGGAAGCGGAAGAAGTGGGGAAGCGCTTGCAGGAGGGCAGGTTTTCGGCAGAGGAAATGACGGAAATGATCCGATTGTCAGAGCTGCTGCATCTGGACGGACTGCGCTATGAGCGTTGGTTGGATGTCGGGGAGGAAATGAATGAATTGTGAGGGAAAAATGAGTTATGGGGATTTTATCTTTCCGGTAAATCCCTATCAGATCCGTGTATCTCACGGGAGAAATGCAGCGGAGCAAAAAATACCGCTTTATGGCAGCACCGTTTCGGACATGGGAAGGACTGCCCTGCGTATCAGCGGAGAAGGAGAATTTTTCGGAGAGAATGCTCTGGAAAGCTTTCGGCGGCTTAAGACACTTTTTGAGGCAGGCGGCGGTGCCATGCTGTATGTTCCGTCCCAGGCTCCTTTGTATGCGGTATTTGAAACCCTGGAGCTGATGGGCAGTGACATGGCAGGGGTCATCCGCTATCGGTTTTCCTTTGTGGAGCGCAGAAGCTTCTACCATACAGAGAAGACGGGGGAGCTTCTGGGCAATGGCGTCAGCACTCTCTGGGATATGGCTGCCGGGAGGGGGCTGTCCTGTCATTGGCTGTTGGAGGTCAATCCTGATATCGCAAGGCCTGACCAGCCTGTTCCCCCAGGAAAGAGGGTGCGGCTTTGCTGACGTATTGTGTAAGGGATATCAAAGGGGAAAGCGTTACGCTGCGGCATCCCCTGAAGGTGATCTGGACGGCATCGGAGACTGCTCCGGCGGACGGCCTGCATACGGTATTTGCGGTGGAGGGAACGGTGCCGCTGCTGCATTCCATAGAGGTGCGGGACGGTGAAAAGCGGGTGTTTTTCGGCTATGTGGATGAACAGACGGAGGAGCTGCTGCCCGGAGGAAAGACCCTGCGGATTGCGGCACGAAGTATCGCCGCTCTTTTGCTGGATAACGAAGCCCGTCCGCAGATTTATTGCAGTCCTTCCATGCCGCTGCTGATGAAGCGGCACTTTGCTCCCCTGGGCTTTACGGAATTTCAGGGCACCGAAAAGGCCTTCAGCGGTCAGCTGGTGGTGGAAAAGGGAATGAGCGAATGGAGTGTTCTGACCGGCTTTTGCCGTTTTTTGGATGGAGTCACCCCGAAGGTGGACCCTTATGGCAGGATTGATATTACGGGTCAGGCCTCAGAGGAAGAATGGCTTTTGTCTCCGGACCGTTTTTTGTCCTATCGCCGGAGTCTGAAGAATAATGTATTGCTTTCGGAGGTGATCGCCCGTACTTATGCGCGTGGTGATTATGAGATGCCTCTGAAAAATGAAACAGCCGGCCGGGTGGGGGTCAGACGCAGACGCTATGTCAATGCGATAGATAACAAAATGAGAACGGTGCTGACGGCCAGAGAACTGATTCGGAAATCCTGCAGTGCCTATGATAGTATCTGCCTGACAGTACAGGAATGGCTTGCCTGCCGTCCGGGGGATGTGCTTCGGATCAACGGAGAGCTGCGGCGCTATCGCATTCGTGAAACGGAATACTGCCTGGATTCGTCGGGAGAACGGACCAAAATCGAAGCGGAGGTGGAATTGTCATGAGATTATCAAAAAAAATAGGCAGCAGGCGCAGTCCGGTGGGATGCAGTGCCGGCAGTATCCGCAGCAGCGCCGACAGAAGAATTACGGCAACGGCGGTGAACGGCACCGGAAGCTGCGCATTGGTGGCACCGGGAGGAATGGCCTATCTTCCTCAGGCACAGGATGATGTGGTGGTATTGTCGGATGAAAAGGAGCAGATCTGTATCGGCGTCAAAAACATGAACCGCAATTTCGGCATTCAGCCAGGAGAGCTGATTCTGTTTTCTTCGGGAGGCGCCAGCATTCATCTGACCAATGACGGTAAAATCTTTCTTGTGGGGGACGTTACCATCAACGGACATACACCGGAGGTGAATTAAGATGGATACGGCATTGAGTCGCAGCGGGGATTTTTTTCTCAATGCTCGTCAGGAAATGGAACCCCTGACAGGCAGGGAGGAACAGCGGCAGCGGTTATATCTGCTGCTATCTGCCAGAAGAGGCGGCTTTCTTTATGATAAATGCTTTGGTAGCAGCATTTTTCAGGTGGATCTGCAGCAGAGTGATGCCCTGCTGCAGATTGAAGCCAGGGCAAGAGAAGCACTGGACTGTCTGCCGGATGCTGAGGTGACAGGCGTTTCGGCAGAACCGGACGGAATCCATGTGTTCGTTCTCAAGGATAATGTCAACTATGATATCGGAATCAGGAGGGAAGAAGGATGAGTGAAACCTATGAGGAAATTTTAGAGAGAATGCAGCAGACGTTTGAGAGTCTGGCGGGCTTTTCTCCCGACAGAGCCAGTGATATCGGTATCCGGTTGAAGCTGCTGGCGGGAGAGATTTATTCCTTGTCCGGTGAAATGCAATGGCTGCGGCGTCAGATGTTTCCGGATACCGCCACAGGAGAACAGCTGGAGCTTCATGCCGGCCAAAGGGGCCTGGAACGGAACAGAGGGCAAAAGGCTTCCGGCCTGGTGGTGTTTCAGCTGGAAATGCCTCTGGAATATGCGCTGACCATTCCCCGGGGAACCATTTGTACGGTAGCGGATGGCTCGTTGAATTATGTCACCACGGAAGAGGCAGTGATTGATGCGGGCAACATTCTGGCATGGGTGAATTGTGAAGCAGAAAGCAGCGGCAGGCAATATAATATCGGTGCCGCACAGGTGTGTACGGTAGTGACCTACTTTTCGGTAGGACTGCGTATCAACAATGCCACCGGCTTTTCCGGCGGTACGGATGATGAATCGGACGACTCCCTGCGGAAGCGCTTGCTGGAAAGCTATCGGAGTTTGTACAACGGCGTCAACATTGCCTATTTCTGCAGGCTTGCCGAGAGTGTGGAGGGGGTTCAGTCCTCCTCGGTGATTTTTGACAGCAGTAATCCCGGCTGGCTGGTGATTTGCCTGGCAGGAAGAGGTGCCGCTCCCGATGAGCAGGCACAAGCTCTGGCAAGGAGCAGGGTTCGGGAAGGAACACCTCTGGGTATCGGCCTGGTGTTTGCCAACTCCACACTGATTCCGGTAGATGTAACGGCTTCCGTTACGGTGAAGCAGGGTTATGACAGTGATGAGGTGATTGCGGCGGTACAAAATGCGGTCAGAGAGTATTTTCTGGATCTGAGGATCGGAGAGGATTTTCGGACAGCGGTTGTGGGAAAGGTGATCCTGGAGATTGACGGTGTTGAAAACTATGCCTTTTCCAATACACAGGACGCGGCCATGGGCAGCTCCGATTTAGCGGTACTGCAGAACCTGACCGTTACGGCGGCCTGACAGGGAGGTGGAAAGAATGTCGGAAATGGCTGTTATGAAGCGCATTCTGGAACAGACGGGTCTATATGATATCCGGGAGGGTACAGTGATATATGCGGAAATGATGGCCTATGCTGCCGGACTGGATCCGTATTTTGAAGAGCTGGAGAGACTGCTGGGGGAATGCTTTGTGGATACAGCGCAGGGAATCGGACTGACCCTGCGGGAAGCATGGCTCGGAACCATGAATCTGGATCAGACCCTGACAGGTCGAAGGAACGCTCTTCGTCGGGCGCTTTCCATCAACAGCAGGGAGGTTACGTCAGCGCAGCTGCAAAACGTTCTGCAGCTTTTTAATGTTCACGGAACCCTTACTTATGATCAGACCAACCATAAAACCGTATTGACCTGTACGGATCCGTTGACATCCGCTCAGAAGCAAAGGTTGCAGTCTCAGCTCGGACAGCTGATGCCCTGTTGGGCAAGCTTTGAGGTTGTTTTGACATGATACTTATTAAAAGCCTCTTTTTGACCATAAAATTGTTGAAATACACAAATATCGAATACTGAATTTGTATGAATAACCTGAAATTCAGTGACATTGTGCCTGAAAATCGTGAAATCGTTCGTTGACTTTTCACATAATGTTTTTTATAATGAATCTGTAAGCAACAGATGTTTCAGACACCTGTTATCGTAACGACAGGAAAATTTCCCTGTCCGACCACATGATCGAGGAGGATGTCGATTTGAAAAAGTTGATGAAGGCTCTGGCCATTGCATCGCTGGCTGCCATGATGACAGCAGGGGCAGCCTTTGGTGCTGTGACGGCGAAAGCAGCAACGGTTTCTCAGGCAATTCCGTCAGCAACCGGCAATACGGTTACAGTGAGTGAAAGCACGATGTACAATGACTATATCAAGATCGTGATGAACAACTCCACTGGACGCTTTGTGTTGGGTACAACAGGAGGCAACCCGGATTCTGAAAGCGATAATGATCAGACGATGCTGTTTGGATTCCCGAATATCGGATCCGGTACCAGCCGTTCAACCATTGTGGTTGACGGAAAGGCTGCCTATTATGGCAGCAAAACCTATGACGAGGCTCCTCATTTTGTGGAGGAGGATAAGGCTAATGTTTCCTCACAGTATTTTGATAAGATCCATGTGACACAGCGTCTTTCCTTTGTCAGAAACGTATCTACCGGCCGTGATGACGTACTGGAGATCCGATACACCGTTACCAATACAGACACGGCAGCTCACAAGATCGGCGTCAGAATTATGCTGGATACCATGCTTGGTACCGTTGACAGTGCCCCCTTCCGTGTTGCCGGAATCGGTGATGTTACCACCGAGCGGGAATTTGTCGGTGAGAATATTCCTCAGTACTGGCAGGCATTCGACAGTCTGACCAATCCTACGGTGGTTTCCCAGGGCTCTTTCTTCCGTGACGGGGATAATACCAATAATCCCAGCCGCGTGCAGTTCTGCAGCTGGTACGATATTTCCGATGTCCTGTGGAACTATGAGGTTACCGACGGCAAGAATAACGGCGACAGTGCAGTGGCTGTCACTTGGGACGAAAAAGCACTTGCTGCCGGTCAGAGCCGGACCTATACTACATATTACGGATTGAGTGAGCTGACACAGAATGTAGCGCCTCCGCTGTCTCTCAGCGTTTATGGTGATACCGTTGTCACCGCTCAGAAAAACGATCCCCAGACGGGTCTGCCGATCTATAAGAATATTGCCGTAACGGCCTATGTGGAAAATGTAGGCAACGGCACCGCTACCAATGCCTTTGCAAAGCTGATTCTGCCCACGGGCTTCTCACTGGTCAGCGGTACGGCGCGGCAGAATTTTGCAAGTCTTGAGCCGGGAGAAATCAAGCAGGTTACCTGGAATGTCAAGGTGGCAGGCAGCGTTACTCCTGATCTTTATGCCTATCAGGTGTGCTGCGGCTGCACCGAAACAGAGACCAAGCAGGTGGAGAGAACGGTTAATGTTCCCGCTGTGCTGAAAAACAATTCCAAGGTGACTCCTGAGCATCTGACGGTTAACGAAAAGGTTAAGGTAACGGCAGCGGCTGAGGGAGGCTATGGATCTTATCTCTATGCAATTCTCTATAAGAAGTCGGATGCTTCCTCCTGGACAAAGCTGCAGGATTATGCAGCAAATACCACTGCATCCTTTACTCCCAAGTCTGTCGGGACCTATCAGGTTCTGGTAAAGGTCAAGGACGGCAACGGCTCCATCTCCGATAAGCAGATGGAAGTGCATGTTTATTCTGCACTGGTCAATCAATCCACCCTTGTGGCCAAAGTCATCAACCTGGGCAATACCTTTACCTACCAGGCTAAGGCAGAGGGCGGCTCCGGGGAATATCGCTATGCTTACTATTACAAGCAGGCAGACAGCGAAACCTGGATTAAAAAGCAGGATTTCACCCCCAACAACACCCTGGAGCTTAAGCCGGGCGCTGTGAAGGACTATGATCTGCGGGTTGTGGTCAAGGACGTCAAAACCGGCAAGACAGACACCAAGGATTTCAAGGGCACTGTAAAGGACAGACTGGTTAACCAGGCAGTTCTTTCTGCCAATACCATTGTCAAGGGAAAGAGTGTAACCGTGACCGCTGCTGCCAAGGGCGGTACAGGTCCCTATACCTATGCGGTTTATTATAAAAAGTCCATTGCGGATCAGTGGATGACCAAGCAGGACTTCTCCGCCAACAATAAAGTAGAGATCACACCTCTTGTTGCCTGCGGATATGATGTTCGTGTCGCCGTAAAGGATGCCAATGGCTATGTTGAGGAGAAAACTCTGAAGCTGACGGTCAGAGATAAGCTTGCCAACAAGAGCACGATTTCCTCTGATGCAATTCTGCTGGGAGATAGTGTGACCGTTAACGCCAAGGCTACCGGCGGTTCCGGCAGCTATACCTACGCTGTTTCCTATAAGAGAGCAACCTCCAACAATTGGGTAGACAAGCAGGAATTCAGTGAAAACGCTGCGGTTAAGATTGTTCCCCAGAATGCCACGAAGTATGATATCCTCGTCAAGGTCAAGGATAGTGACGGCAATGTGGAAGAAAAGAGCTTTACCGTTGAGGTGGCCAATAAGCTGGAAAACACCTCTGTGATTTCCTCTACCAAGATCGTGGTTGGCGAAACCGTTACCGTTTCCGCTTCTGCTAAGGGAGGCTTCGGAGGTTATACCTATGCGCTGTACTATAAGAGAGCCAATTCCTCCAAGTGGTACAGTGTGCAGGCTTACAAAGCCAATACAGCCATCAAGGTCAAGCCCGCGGAAGCAACCAAGTATGAGGTTTGTGTCAAGGTGAAGGATGCCAAGGGCAATATCACCAAGAAGTTCTTCAAGGTTGATGTGATGAAGGCTTTGGTGAACACTTCTGTGATTTCCATCGGTGATGATGTAACGGTGCTTGCTTCTGCAGAGGGCGGCATCGGTGATCATACCTACTGTGTGGCGGTCAAGAAGACTGCCGATTCCACGTGGAACTTTGTACAGAACTTCAGCTCCAACAAAAAGGTTTCCGTCAAGATTGAAAAGGGCGTTTCTTATGACATTTGTGTGAAGGTAAAGGATGCAGAGGGCAGAATTGTCAAGAAGTATGTCACCCTGACCCTGGGTAAATGATTCTATTGCGCGCATTTGCTCCAATCAAAGAATCCCTCCGGCCATTCGGAGGGATTCTTTTTACCCAAAAAACGGCTCCGGTTTCCTGGTGACAAAGGAAGCCGGAGCTTTTTTAGTGGGCTGTATTTTTTGTACAAGAAAAATGGCAGATTACACTTTGGAAAGCAGCCTGTCAAAGCGCTTCATAAAGTAGTTGGAATATTCTTTGATTTCCTGTTCGGAAAGCTTCAGCAACCCGTTGTCAAAGGGATTAGTTGCGTCAAATAAATATCCATAATGTTTGCTGAGAATATCCATGATTTCTTTTCCGACTTTTTCTTCTAATCCTGTCATATATTGGATGGTGTAAACGGTCCGGAAATCTTCCATGGAATCAAACTTGTATGAATTGAAATCCGGATGCTTTTTGCGAAAATCTGCAATATCTGCTTCGGTGAATGTTTTGTTAGTCACTGCCAATTGTCCCAATATTCCCGGAGGCAAATCACAATAGTGGATAGCGGCAATCAGACAGTAGTATCTTCTGAGCAGCATTTCCTGTTCTGTCCTGTAGTCGGTTCCCACCCGGACGACCCTCCGGGGTGGCTGCTTGCTTTTGATGAAGTCAACAATGCTGAGGAGGAACGCAAAAAGCAGCAGAAAACAATCCGCATAGAAGGCTAAATGATTTCCGTCGGTATAGAAACGGGGCATAAATGGCAAAAACAGAGACAGACCGTACCAGATACCGATTGCAGCGCCTGTGAGCAATACACTGGTGATGATAGTTTTTGATGAAACGGCTATGAAAAACAGACCGATCAGGATGGCTAACGGAACAAAATAGACAAGAGCGGAATGTGCAGTCAGAAACAGAACAGAAGTAAAATGGGCAATGACTAAAGCCGCAAGCGTCAGTAAAATGGCAGGCCAGTGAATATGGTAAACCCTTGTGGCATCATATCCTATGTCCATCAGCATTTTGTTAAGTGCCTGGATATTGTTATGATTTGTTAACTTTAGTAATTTGTGATAAAACGACTCATTAAGAGAATGCTTGATGGACTTCACAAAGTCGAAATTGTCTGCACACAATTCCATGGATCTGTGTTTTGAATCGATATACTCAACGTGCTTTATTCCTTCTTTACCTAATGGCCTGACCATGATTTCTCCTAAAACCTCGGTATTAACGATTTTTTGCATGGCGGCACAACACCTCCTCGATAAAATGAAATGAGATGTGTTTGAATGGAGATATTATTCAGTTTCCGTCAGCAAGGCAGCTGTCGCCGTTTTCGAGAGCGGCGATGCCGGTGCGGGCCATTTCCAGAATGCCAAAGGGAGCAAGATTCTGAATGAGGGTGTCTATCTGAGAGGGGGTGCCGGAGGCACGGAAGGTCAGGGAATTTTCTCCGATATTGACCAGCGAAGCATGATAGGTTGAGGTGACGGCAATAATCGCGTTGCGGTTTTCACGGTCGGAATTAACCTTGACCAGCACCAGCTCCATGGCAACAGAGGTTTCCTCGGGAAGCACCTCGGCTTTTTTGACGTCTACAATTTTCAGCATCTGGTTAATAAACTGCTCTACCTGATTGTCGTCTCCGCTCATTCGGACCGTGAGACGGGAATATCCTTCCATGCCGGAGGGACTGGCGGTCAGACTGTCAATATTAAAGCCCCGGCGGGAAATCAGACTGGTGATCCGCAGCAGAACGCCGGGATGGTTGTGCGCTAAAAGACTGATAATCTGTTTGTTTTCCATGTGTATCACTCCATTTCCGTAATCATATCGTCAACGGTCTTGCCCGGAGGGATCATGGGCAGAACGTTTTCATCGGGAGAAATGCGGCAGTCAATAACCACCGGTCCGTTCTGTGAAAAAGCCTCTTGCAGGACGGCTTCCGCTTCTTCATCGTTGCGGATGTGCATTCCTTTGACGCCGAAGGCTTCCGCTACAGCGGCAAAATCCGTTTTTCTGTGAGGATCCGTCTGAGAGAAACGATTTCCGTAAAAGAGCTTCTGCCACTGACGGACCATGCCCAGGACGGTATTGTTCAGCACCACTACCACCACGGGAAGTTGATAGGAGCATACGGTGGCCAGCTCATTGAGGTTCATGTGGAAGCTGCCGTCACCGGTAAAGAGGACAACCCGTTTGCCGGGGTTGGCCACTGAGGAACCGATGGCAGCACCCATGCCGTAGCCCATGGTGCCCAGACCGCCGGAGGTGCACCAACGGCGGGGCTGTTCAAAGCGATACTTCTGGGAAACCCACATCTGGTGCTGTCCTACGTCCGTGACAATAATGTCATCGTCTTTGGCCAGGCTGCGGACGGCGTCAATGATATGGTAGGGATGTGCGTAATTCTCGGAATGGGGTGTTTCTGTGACAGCGGATTTTTTTGCCCACTCTGCCACCTGTGCGGTCCATTCATCGTGCTTTTTGCTGTCTACGGCATCCGTCAGAGCCGCCAGTGTATCCTTCAGATCGCCAACCAGGCTGTGATCAATCCGGACGTTTTTGTTAATCTCTGCCTTGTCGATATCCAGTTGAATGATAACGGCATCCTTGCCGAACTTTTCTCTGTCGCCGGCCACACGGTCGGAAAATCTGGCACCCACGGCAAGAATCAGATCGCAGTTATCGGTCGCCTTTCCGGTTTCATAGCCGCCGTGCATTCCGATGGTTCCGATAAAGAGTCGGTGAGAAGAGGGAAAACCGCCCAGCCCCATGATGGATGTGGCCACGGGACAGTCAATTTTTTCGGCAAAGGCAAGAAGCTGCTTTTCCGCATCTGCGCTGACCACACCGCCGCCCATATAAATCAGAGGACGTTTGGAGGCATTGATTGCCTTAGCGGCATTTTCAAAATCCCAGGGGGCAGAAATCAGCGGATTGGTGATGACCTCCGGGACTTCGGGGGTGTACTCACATTTTGCGCCGGTGACATCCTTGGGAATATCAATCAGGACAGGGCCTTTTCTGCCGGACATGGCAATGCGAAAGGCCTTGCGGATCACGTTGGCAAGATCCCTGACATTTTTGACAATGAAATTATGCTTGGTAATCGGCAGGGTAATGCCGGTGATGTCAACCTCCTGGAAGCTGTCTCTGGCCAGCAGATCGTTGGATACATTGCCGGTAATGGCCACCATAGGAATAGAATCCATGTAGGCGGTTGCGATTCCCGTTACCAGATTGGTAGCGCCGGGACCTGAGGTGGCGATGACAACGCCGCATTTACCGGTGGTGCGGGCATAACCGTCGGCGGCATGAGCGGCACCCTGCTCATGGGCGGAAAGAATGTGGGTGATTTTATCACTGTATTTGTAAAGTGCATCATAGATATTCAGCACTGCGCCGCCCGGATAACCGAAGACGGTGTCTACCCCCTGCTCCAGCAGGCATTCAGCGATAATTTCAGAACCATTCAGCTGCATAGTTTTGACCTCCGTTTTCTGGGGCAGAGAAACAACTCTGCCGGATATTGTTTTGTTTGAGGATGCCTTGTCTGCCGCAGCCGGAAATCACGCAGAAGAGCTGCGGAAAGAGCTTCCCGGGACAGCAGGTAACGCATTCTCTAAAAGAAATACCGATTTAAAGGAAATCCGGAAAGGAGGAAACTTCCTCCTGATGATTCCGGACAGGAAAAGAGAAATAAAAAAGCCCCATCTCTTTGTAACAAAGAGACGAAGCCGTAACCACAACCTTCGCTGTACCACTCTTTTCGGGACAGTGCAAGCCAATCGCACCAATCAGACCTGCCGGAATAACGCCCGGCGGACGCTGACGCTTACTGAAACAGGGTTCGGCATCAGGGCTCACGGACTACTTCACGCGCTGTACTGCTGCCGTCTTGCACCGGATGACGGCTCTCTGCAAGCAGGGGACAGGGCTACTCCTTCCGTTCACAGCCTTTGTTCATATATGGATATGATACATTTTTTCAGTCGGAAAGTCAAGAGGAAAATCGGATTTCCACGAAAATCAACTTTCTTCTCCTGGATATTGGGACGCTGTCCCAGCGGGTGCCTCCGCTGGACGATTCGCGACGCGCTCCACTCCGTTCCGCTTGATTTTGCCGTGTCTGACCTTACTGCCGCGGCTTCCACCCCACACAACGCTTACGCGCCGCTTAGGGGTGGTTGCATATTAACCGGCAGAACGCTTCGCAAACAAAAAAGTTTCGCCAGCCTTTTCAAAGGCTGCGGGGTCCATGGGGTAGAACCCCTGGTCGCTGTCTGCAGACAGCGAAATTTCAAAGGGGCTTGGGGGCGAAGCCACCAACTATTCTTACTTCCTTCTCAGCAGCGAAAGCTGCTGGAAAAAATGCTTTTGCATAAAAAATACTTCCCTCCCGATTAATAGGGAGGGAAGTGACTGGCTGTCTGGAAGGATTATTCCTCCTCCGCGTCTTTTTTGTCATCGGAAGCGGCATCTATGACAGACGGTTCCGGAGCGGCCGCATCGAACGGAGTGTCCGGAGATGATTCTGAAGCATCAGGGGATTCAGTGGATCCTTCAGGGGCATCGGATGTCTCTTCGTTCTGCTGAGGATAGTTTTTCAGCTTATGCTGTTCCCAGGGGGCAACGGCACCGGCGTATTTGTTGTAGATATATCCTTCCGGTACTTCTCCGCGCCTGACGTGATAGCCGAATTTGTCCTTGCTTTTCAGCACATAGCGGTTCAGAATCATGAAAACGCCTGCAGCAAATACCAGAATGCTGATCCACTGGGAGGTGGACAGTCCGAAAAGCTTTCCACGGATTTCATCTCCCCGGAAAAATTCGTCGATAAATCTGACAACGGCGTATGCCATAAAATAGATCGCCATCAAAGAACCCTTTTTCAATCGCTTGTGACTCAGAATCAACAGCACTGCCATGATAATCAGGTTGCAGCCTGCCTCAATCAGCGGAAGAGGCAGACGGGTGACGGCATGCATCACCCCATGATGCACCTCGGTGTAGGTCAGTCCCCAGCTTGCTTCAATACCATAGCAGCAGCCGGCAAAGACACAGCCAATTCTGCCGAAGGTATGAAACAGGGGAATGGCAGGGGCGAAAATATCCGCGAACAGACTGAAATCCGCCCTGGCGATTTTGCAGTAGAGAAATGCGGCAAAAATGGCGCCGATCAGACCGCCGTAGAACACCATGCCGCCAAACATTTCTTTGATGGTATCAAAGCTGAAGGCGTTTTTCTGGAGTGCCTGTACCAGTACCTCCATGCGGGTAATGGCATAGAGAATGTGTGCGCCTACAAAAGCACCGATGGCAGCAAACAGCGGAATATTGACAATATGAATTTTGCTGTAGTCACGGCGCTTACGAAGGGTGAGGACAATCAATCCCGCTGACACAAGAAGTCCAACCAAGGCACACAAGCCATACATGGGCAGGGGACGACCGAATACATAGACATAAGGGTACATAAATTCCTTCCATCCTTCCTTTTTGACTTTTCATAAAAAATTGGCGACCGAATACGATCGCCAATTGAAAGAGAGCTACGAGGGATTATTATTTGAATGCGCTTACAATTGCGTCTGCTGCTCTTTCCTCAGGGGATTTGCAGGAATTGCAGGCGTTGCAGCCTGTGATAAAGAAGGCAAAGATAGCGATCAGAACACCGGCCAGACCGAAGATCAGACCGATAGTGGCAGCGGTTCCTCTGGGCTTGCCGGCAGCAATATTCTGGTTGCCGAACACAAAGGAGAGGAAGCATCCGCCTGCGGAAAGGAGCAGAGCGAAGATGTTGAGGATAACACCATAAACAGGAATACCGCCGGCAGCAACGGAAAGAAGAACCATAGCAAAACCGGTTACGCTGCAGGTGCAGGCGATGATGGGCATGAATTCCTTCATGTCAAAGCCGCCGCTCTTCTTGGGCTGCTTGGGCATGGGGGGCTGCTGAGGCTGCTGGGGATTATAATTCTGGTTGTTCATTTTCATACATTCCTTTCAAAAATAGATGTTATTACCTGGAAAAACCAGGTAACGAACCGTTTTTATCATATCATAATATGGTAGCTAAGTCAAGGTAAAAAAGTGCAGTAAGCGGCCGGAAAAGGGATATTTTAAGAGTTAGAATAAAAAATTTGTTGAATTTTTCCGGATTTGCAATAGACTGACGAAAGCAAGAACTATCCCAGAATCTGGCTGATCAGTCCGCGGATGTTTTCTCCCTTCTTCAGACGGATGGCAATGTAGGGCTTTGTTCCGGCATTCAGCATGGCACGTCCGCTGAAACGTCCCACAATGTCGGCCACCGCCTCTGATTTTAACTGACGGACATACAGAAGAAGAAAATCCGGCTGCTGGCGGATTTCATAAATGCCCAGCTTTTCCGCTTTGCTGCGCAGCAGGGCGATCTGTATCAGTCCGCAGACAGCCTCCGGAACATCGCCGAACCGGTCAATCAGTTCATCCGTGACGTCGTCCGCATCCGCTTCCGTGCGGATATCCGCAATGCGGCGGTAGATTTCCAGACGGCGGCTGAGGCTTTCGATATAGTCCTCCGGAATATGGGCTTCCACCTGAACATCAATGAGACAGTCAACATCATAGTCTGACGGGGCTTCCCCCTTGGCAGCACTGACGGCTTCTCCCAACAGCTTCATATACATGTCATAGCCTACGTCTGTCATGTGACCGTGCTGTCTGGCTCCCAGCAGATTGCCGGCTCCCCGCAGCTCCAGGTCCCGCATGGCAATTTTGAAGCCGGAGCCGAATTCCGTGAATTCCTTGATGGCATCCAGCCGTTTCTGAGAAATTTCCGAAAGCAGCTTGTTTTTGTGAAAGGTCAGATAAGCATAGGCCCGGCGGGAGGAACGTCCTACTCGTCCCCGGATCTGATGCAGCTGTGAAAGACCCATCCGGTCGGCATTTTCTATGATGAGAGTATTGGCATTGGGAATATCTACGCCGGTTTCGATAATGGTAGTGCTGACCAGGACATTGATTTCCTGCTCCAGCATCTGCCGCCAGACCTCAGAAAGCTGGCCTTCCGTCATTTTTCCGTGACCGTAGGCAACCTTGGCTTCTGGAATCCGATCCGCAATCATTTTGGCCTTCAGATCGATGTTTTCCACGGAGTTGTAGAGATAAAAGACCTGTCCGCCGCGCCTCAGCTCCCTTCGGATGGCTTCGTTAATGACAGCATCATCATATTCCAGTACATAGGTCTGTACGGGATGTCTGTCCTGGGGCGCCTCTTCGATAGAGGACATATCTCTGATGCCTGACATGGCCATATTCAGTGTACGGGGGATAGGAGTGGCGGAGAGAGTCAGCACATCCACATTTTTGCACAGATCCTTCAGCTTTTCCTTCTGCGCCACACCGAAACGCTGTTCCTCGTCAATGATGACCAGTCCCAGGTCCCGGAAGGAAACGTCCTTGGAAACCAGACGATGGGTGCCGATGATCATGTCGATATCTCCCCGTTTCAGCTGCCGGATGATTTCCTCCTGCTGCGCAGGGGTACGGAAGCGGGAAAGCAGTTCGACTTTGATGGGGAAGCCTTCAAAACGTCGCAGTACCGTCTGATAATGCTGCCATGCCAGAATGGTCGTCGGTACCAGCAGGGCGCATTGCTTGGAATCCGTGACACATTTGAAGGCAGCGCGCAGGGCAACCTCGGTTTTTCCGAAGCCTACGTCACCGCACAGGAGACGATCCATTGGTGCGGAACGTTCCATATCATGCTTGATTTCCTCAATGCAGCGCTGCTGATCAGCGGTTTCTTCGTATTCAAAGCGGGCTTCAAAATCCCGCTGCCATTCGCCGTCTGCCGGAAAGGCGTGTCCCGGTGCCTTCATCCGGTCGGCATAGAGCTTGATCAGCTCCTGGGCAATATCCTTGACGGCGGTTCTGACACGGTTCTTGGCGCGCTGCCATTCCAGGCCGCCGATTTTGTTGAGCCGTACCGTGCTGTCCTCTTTCGGGCCGATATATTTGGAAACAAGATCCAGCTGGGTGACGGGAACATACAGGATATCTCCTTTGGCATACCGGAGTTTGATGTAGTCCTTGACAATGCCATCGGCCTCTATTTTATGGATTCCTTCAAACTGCCCGACCCCATGGGCACTGTGAACCACATAATCTCCCGGAGACAGCTCTGCCAGACTAAAAATTGCCTTGCTCTTGGAACGCTTGTGCTTTTTAGGTCTGGCGCTGTCGGTTGTCTGGAGGTGGGTAATCAGACTAAAGCCCGTCTGAGGAATTTCAAATCCGCAGGACAGGCATCCATAGGACACAAACAGCCCGCTGCCGATCAGCTCTTCTGAGGGGCGCAGCAGCCCCACGGAATAGTTCCGTTCCTGCAGATCACGGCAGAGAGTTTCCGCTGCTTTTTCTGTGCCTGCCAGTATCACACAGGTCTTTCCTCTGGCGGCCAGGGATTCCAGGTCCTCACACAGGACGCTGACGGATCCGCTCCAGGGAGAAAGCTGCCGCAGGGTAAAGTTGACCAGGGTACGCAGAGGGAGATCGACGGTTCCCCTTGTATAGTTTTCGCAAAAGATGACCTTATGTCGGGAGAGGGAACGCAGCAGCTCTGTTTTGTCACCGCTGAAGCTGTCCAATCCCTTACAGAGAACACCCTCTGCCAGATAATCCTTGATATCCTCGCTCCATTGCCATTGGGTGGATTTCATGCGCTCATTGATTTTGGTCTGTTCGGAAACAAACACCAGGGTTTCTTCCGTCAGGTAGTCAAATACACTGGCCGGTGTTTCATAAATCAGGGAGTAGTATTTATCGGCACAGCCCAATCGTCCTCCGTTTCGCAGCATTTCCGCATCTTTCAGCAGGATTTCCTTTGCTTTCGGAGCCGTTTTTCCCCGAAGCCCCCTGGAAAGAGTTTCAATGCGGTCGGCAAGACGGGCAGCGTCCGGAATATTGATTTCTCCGGAGGGGGTGATGACAAAGCTGTCCATACGGTTGGTGCGCCGCTGGGTTTCAAGATCAAAGGCGGAAATGGTATCAATTTCATCTCCCCAGAATTCAATCCGGCAGGGCTGCGGTGAGGAGGGCATGAAGAAATCCAGAATGCCGCCGCGGACAGCGAACTGTCCGGTACCGTCAACCTGTTCCACACGGACGTAGCCGCCGGACAGGAGCAGGGAGATGATCTGTTCCGGAGCGATTTTTGTTCCCTCCCGGATGGTGATGGTGGACTCTTCCAATGTCCCGGGAGGAATGGTGACCTGCATGGCGGCATCGGCACAGCAGATGAGAACAGGAGAGATTCCGGTCTGGAAGGCATAGAGGGCACCGATGCGTTGATGCTCAAATTCTCTGGAGACGCCCTCGACCTCCCGGAAGGTAAAATCTCTGGCGGGGTAGAATACGGCCTTGGTACCAATTGCAGAAAGATCACTGCACAGTCTGGCAGCCTCCGCTTCATCTCCGGTGATAATCATTGCCTTCTGTTGGGTTTCCTGGAGAAGTGTGTGAATCAGATGTGCCTTATGCACGGCAGAAAGCCCCGAAGCCATGGCCGGCAGGCTGTTTTCGGATACGGCCGTGCTGAGCTGACGGTATTCGGGGAGAGATTGAAGAATGCGGTTTAAAAAATTCATGAAAATGCTTCCTCAGTTATACAGATTCATTGCCTTATCGGTCTGGCCGCCGACGATCAGTTCCGCAGCGGCGCAGGCGTTGTCAACAGCGGTGCCAAGCAGTTTCTTTTCGGGAACGGTAAAGCGGGACAGTACCCAGTCTGCCAGATCCCATTGGGCCGGCTTTTGTCCGACACCGATTTTGATCCGGGGAAACTGATCGCTTCCTGCCAGATAAATGATATTCTTAATGCCGTTATGTCCGCCGTCGCTTCCTTTCCGGCGGATCCGCAGCTTGCCTACCTCCAGGGAAATGTCATCAAAGATAATCAGGGTTTTTTCCGGAGGAATCTTGAAAAAGCTCATCGCTTCCTTCACGGCAAGTCCGCTGTTGTTCATATAGGTGGACGGCTTCAACAGCAGTACCCGTTTGTCACCTATGGTGACGGTGGTGCAGAGGGATTTGTATTTGATGCGGTCAATTACGGCGCCGTGCTTTTCGGCAAGTGCGTCTACTGTGATGAAACCGGCATTGTGTCTGGTTTCTTCGTATTTCCGGTCGGGATTTCCCAATCCGGCGATGATGAATTCTGCCGCACCCAGCGGCTCCTTTTTTTTGAAAAACATAGTGTGATGCCTCACTTTGTAGAATGATGCCTTCTTTGGAATTTTGCTGTCTGCGGACAGCGAAAACTTTTGTGTTTGCAAAGCGTTTTGCCGGTTAATAGGCAGCCACCCCTAAGCGGCGCGTAAGCGTTGTGTGGGGTGGAAGCCGGGGCAGTAAGGCCAGACACGGCAAAATCAAGCGGAACGGGAGTGGAGCGTGCCGCGAATTGTCCGGCGCGGTCACGGGCCGTGAGTGTTTTGTCGGTTATATTTTCATGGTAACGGCCACAATCTGATAGACCATGTAGCCTCCGAAGGCATAGGCGGCAATCAGTACTCCCAGAGCGCCTCCGCAGAGTCTGACGGGCAGTTTTTTGCATCGCAGCAGTTCTCCAAGCAGAAAACCGACGGAAAGCGCACCGATGA
Source organism: uncultured Ruminococcus sp. (assembly GCA_902772955.1). Taxonomy (GTDB): domain Bacteria; phylum Bacillota; class Clostridia; order Oscillospirales; family Acutalibacteraceae; genus UBA1213. The sequence goes on along the minus strand of CACYCV010000022.1, from coordinate 4,319 downwards.
CAATCAAGGGAACGCCGTAGCGGATATTCATGGTGCAGACATGGGGGAAGCTGAAGCAGAAGACATAGTACATGACCAGAATGATGCCGTAGACCAGTCCCAGAAAAATCCTGATAATCAGAGGTGTTCGTTTTTTGCGGATGAACAGAAAAATCATGGCACAAAAACCGATGAGCCCGAGAACAACCGCCGTCCAGAACAGAAAATGGCTGTAGCCCTCAATAAGAGGGAATTTTCTGGTCCTTATACCCTCGTCAAAAACGGAGGTTTTGAAAAGGCCAACCAGAGGATTGTAATCGTTGTAATGCTCTTCGGTGTTAACAAACTGAGGAGCTACGTTTTTGAACAGAAAGGGACTGAAATCAAACAGTCGGGAGGTTGTGTCCAGATGGCCCACATATTGATGGGAGGTGTCGGAAAGACGCTGCACATAGGTAAAGGGAACTCTCCAGCGCAGAAAATTCCTTACGGGCCAGAATAGTGCCAGCGGGGCGCAAACCATCAGAAAAACAGAATACTGCACCAGTGTGGGAATCCACTTTTTGAGATCGGAGAAAAAAACATAGATAAAAACAAAGGCAATCGCGGGGGCAATCATCCACACCGAAAGCTTGGTCATCATTCCCAATCCGACACAAAGGGCAATGGGAAGGATATTCCGGATGCGTCTGTCCTCATACCATTTCATGGTGTTCAGAATGGCTCCCAGCGTAAAAGCAATGGACAGAATGTCATTGTTCATGCTGCCCGACATGATATATAGGATGGGACAGAAGGCAATGATGGCAGTTGCGCCGATTCTGGCGGCTTTGTTCAGTCCTGCCCGGCAGAAAATCCGATAGGAAAGAATCAGACAGACCGAGGAATAAAACAGGGAAAGGATTTGTACGTTTTCATAAGCATCGGCATATTCGATGCCGAAGAAGGTTTGCAAGTGCATCCATATAGCAGCAAAAATGTGGTGCAGCGGCGGGTGGTAGAATTGATCCGTATTTCTGACATCATAATCCGGAAGATGCCCGTTGGCATACAAATATTCGATGTATCCGGAGTGACCGTTGCCGTTGCCCAGTTCATAGACGTCATGCTGCAGCATCGTGGAGGGCATCATGAGTACATAGGAAAGACGCATGATGAAGCCGCCTGCCAGCAGCAGAAGAATAATGCGGCGGGCAGACAGCTTTCCGGCACCCAGAAGATAGAAGAATATGGCCGCACAGACTGCCAGACCCCCGTTCATGACGATCAGGGTATAGGAACCGCTGCTGTAGGCACGGTACCAGAAGACTCCGGCAGCAAGAGCGGAGCCTCCGGCAATGGCAATTCCCTTTTTCAGGGCGGCAGCACTTTTTTGCGATGCTGCCGTCCATGCGGCAGCACAGCCCAGGGCAAAGAGGCTCAGTGCAGCGAGAATGGACTTTTGCAGGTTCAGCTTTCCGGTGGTCATCAGCATACACAGGATGCAGATCATGCCGGTGGTCAGAATGGGATGTTTGCAGACCTGTTGAAAAAAACGGAAGCACAGAGATGGTTTCAGCTCTGTGCCGGCAGGATTGGTTTTCGTTTGTTCCATAGTGTTATTGTTCCTTTGTTTCATGATAGTCTTTTTCGGTATTGACGTTCCAGATGTCGTGCCTATCATTGGTGCCGTCCTTAATGGCTCTTGCGGCGCGGATGGCGGTGAGCATGGAATGATCCATATTGTTGTAGCGATGCTGACCGTTTCTGCCAATGCAGAAAAGATTGTCAAAGCTGTCGAGATACTCCGTCAGACGGTCAATATAGGCATAGGTATCAAAATAGGCAGGATAGGCTTTTTTGATGCGTTCCCGATGACTGTCCAGCACATTTTCGGAACGGATTACCCCCATGTGTTCCAGTTCACGGATGGCCAGCTCAATGCAATCCTCGTCTGACAGCTCCCAGAATTCGTCTCCCTCGGTGCAGAAATACTCCAGGCCGATCCAGACGGTATGTTCGGGATCCTTGACCATATAGGGTGACCAGTTATTGAAAATCTGGATTCTTCCCAGCTTGACATCGGTTTCCTGAACATAGATCCAGCAGTCCGGAACGATATTGCCCAGGGTGGGAATTTTCGTCTGGTTTTCCAGCTCCAGCCGATCCACCAGCAGGCCGACGGTGACAAAGTCACGGTAGGGAAGCCCTTCAGCGATATCCAGTATTTCACGGGGAGGAAGCTCTCCGGTCATACCGCAGACCAGATCCTTGACAGGCATGGAGGAAATAAAAATATCCCCGGTAATGGTTTTTTTACCCTCCGGTGTATCACATACGACAGCGGCGATACGTCCCTTTTCGCAGACAATCTGACGGACGGAATGATTTTTCAGCAGGACGGCTCCTTTTTCACAGGCAATTTCCGCTGCCCGTTCCCAAAGCTGACCGGGGCCGTATTTAGGATACCAGAACTGCTCGATCAAAGAGGTTTCTACGTGCTTTTTCTTTTTCTTCTTTGTTCCGCCGATCTTGGAAAACATATCCTTGAGAACGGCGCGGATGGACAGACCCTTGACCCGCTGAGAGCCCCAGTCGGCTGAGATTTCTCTCGGATGGCGTCCCCAGAGCTTTTCGGTATAGCCCTCAAAGAACATACTGTACAGTTTTTTGCCAAAACGGTTGATATAGAAGTTTTCAAGAGAGGTTTCCTTTTTTTTGAAAATGGCAGCCCTGAGATAGCTGAAGCCGGCTGCCATGGTGGTAAAAAAGCCCATGTTTTTGATGGTGGAGGCTGACATGGTGACGGGATAGTCAAAAAAGTGCTTTTTGTAGTAAATCCGGGAAATCCTGTCCCGCACCAGCATGACATGATCCTCCGTTTCAGGGTCAGGACCGCCCTCTTCCAAAGGCTTGGCACGATGAAGCTCCCGGTCATCAAAGGAGTCCTTGCCCTGGAGAGGCATCAGCTCCTTCCAGAAATCCATGATTTCATCATCCTTGGAAAAAAAGCGGTGGCCGCCGATATCCATGCGGTTTCCATGATAGCGGACCGTCTGAGAGATACCGCCGATGGCCCGGGTTTCTTCAAGAATCAGAATTTCGTATGGCTCCTCCGGCTGTTTCAGCAGCTCCAGTGCAGCCGTTAATCCGGCAGGACCGGCGCCGATAATAACGATTTTTTTCATGCGTCCTTCCTCCGATGTTTCTTGGCTTTGTGCGGATGACTTTTCTGTGTCTGCACAGCCGCTGAAAGCCGGGGCGGTTTCTGTTTGCTGCGTGTTGTTGTCATCTGTTGCTTCTGCTTTGGCGGGAGTAGCATCCTTTTCTTCGCAGTGGCGGTAGAGGATGAACTTTCTCGCAAAGAAATTCCACATATAGACAATGACCACAGCCAGCATCTTGCCGATAATATAGTACTTGTCTGTGGGCATCAATCCGCCGAATATTCCCCAGTCGACCAGGAAGCCCTTGCCAAACATTCCTTCCATGGCAAACGGCGCAATGATCAGCTGTGTCAGCAGCAAACCGATGATACCGATGATGACAAAGCCGATGAAATCGACAATACGGTTTTTGACCTTGGCCTTGGCAAAGACCCAGAAGCTGCAGATGATATAATTAACGGCAACACCGAACACAAAGCCAAAGATCGCTGCGATATCCTCCGGCAGATGCAGCAGCTCTCTCACGGCAATCAGAACTGCCATATCCGCAAGGGTGGCAATGCCTCCGACAAAAAGACTCCTGAAAAACTGAATTGCCGTATTACTGGTATCTCCGACAAACCATTTCTTGATTTTCATGTGGATAACTTCCTTTTCTCTCAGGTGACCGGCCGTACATTTCCTACAAGCTCCAACGGCAGGAGGAGAATTCCCTTCCCCAAACGATAGTAATACGCCTACTATTTTATCTTAAATTCAACCGGATGTCAATGAAAATTAGCGGGTGCGTCAGGGTAAGTATGTGTCAAGTATTAGTTGGCCAACACTCATATGATAAAGTGATGCGTTGAGAATTAGCGAAGAATATTCAATTTTCTGAGCCAAGGAGTGAGGTCTAATGAAGCCTGATGCTTAGACTCATAACCATTACCGACTCTGTGGGGTATTTTTAGCAGCAGTTTTTTTGGAAAGGGGTTCGGGTTTCCCCCGGCAGGGTTTGGGACAGAATCCCAATATTCCGGAGAAGAAAGTTGATTTCCGTGCACTCCGCCCACGGAAATCAATTTTGAAAGGTTTTATCAATGCATGACAGCATTTTTCACAGCAGCTTGCGCTGCTGTGAAGGGAGCAGGATCAGTTGGTGGCTTCGCCCCCAAACCCCTTGGGAGTTTCGCTGTCTGCGGACAGCGACTT
>CACYCV010000021.1 GCA_902772955.1 uncultured Ruminococcus sp. | reverse complement strand
AGGTAGAACTCATCCGTCATATAAAAATCGCAGGGAAAAACGCTTCCATCTGCTTCCACAGCATATTGGATATTGCATCTTCCTGTTTGATCACAGGCTTCAGGTCTGACTTTCATCAGGATCCCTATATAATTTTCAAATTGACGGATATAGGGTTGTTTCCCTTTCAAAGCATCCTGATACCATAGCTCAAATAATTGAATCAGAAATCGTTTATAAGCATCCGGTGTTAGCGAGTAGTCTGTTTTTCCGTTTCTCTCCCCCAGTGGATCAAGACATGCAATATACTGCTGATATTTCCAGCCATACTGAAGATAAGCGGTATATATTCTTTCAATATTATCTGCAACGTCTTTATGCACCACAGTCAGGATATTATAATTCACGTCATAACGATCCATCAGTTCTGTTGCGTGAAAGGCCCGGTTAAACGTAGGTCCGTTATCTGTCTTTGATCTTCTGTGTCTGTCATGGATAATTTGAAGCCCGTCTATCGAGATTCCAACCAGAAATTGATTATCATGTAGAAAATGACACCATTCTTCATCGATAAGCGTTCCATTGGTCTGTAAATAATTCTGAACGAAAACTTGATTGCGATTATACTGTTTCTCAAGTTTTATCACTTCTTGAAAAAAACGCAATCCTCGAAGCGTCGGCTCTCCGCCCTGGAAAATATAGTTCGCTCTGTAGTCTGCTTTTGTTAGCGTCCGACGTATCACATTCCGTAACGTTTCTTCAGACATGAATCCATAATTTGCCTGTTTACGATTTCTCATTTCATCGTTATAAAAACAATAATCGCAATGCATGTTGCACATACCGGAGGACGGTTTGATCATAACACTGATTGACTTCACAAATCATTCCTCCACATTGCAAAAAACTCAATGAAAAAGTATTGAAAAGGCTTTCATCATTGTCCGTATCCGGCATTACTGCTGGTTGTTGGCTTTCGCTCAACATCAAAAGCAGGTTTCCCATTGGAATATCGTCCGCATTTACCAAGCTGCCCGTTTCCGGCTACCGGTTCTCCCGAGCCGTCCCGGTCAGGATCCGCATATTTTTCAAACCATTGGAAAAGTTTTTCTCTCATCCGGTCTATTCTGTCCTGGTAAAAAGCTTCTGAAATCATATTATTCTTCTCTTCAGGATCCTCTATCAGATCATAGAATTCGTGTAACCCGGAACGGTATCGATGGACATATTTATACCGCTTATCTCGGATCATTCTAACCGGTCCGTATTCGTCAAAGACTACAACCTCTCTGTCTTCTCTTTTTCCTGTACCTGCCATCTCTGACAGGAAGCTTTCACCGGGCATCCATCTGTCTCTCGAAAATGGAATTCCGGCAGCCTCCATAATTGTTGGGAATATATCATATTGGCTCAGGAGAGTCTCTATAGTACAATGCTTCTTTATTTTCTCAGGCCAGGAAGCCACACATGGAACTTTTATAGACGTGTCATAGACATTCAGATCCAATGTCCCATTACCTTTTCCCCAAATACCATGATGTCCGCAATTGAATCCGTTGTCCCCCAAAAACAGGATAAAAGTATTCTCTCTGATGCCCTGGGTCTCCAATTCCTCCAGAATGGATCCGATTCCGGCATCCATGGCTGTTACTGCAGCAAAATACCCTATCAGGCATTCACGTGCAGTTTCTTTATCATATCGATATACTGCCTGAGGATGGATCTCCCCCTGAGGGCAGGAATGGAAACAGCAGTTCTGATAAAGATCTGTATATTTTTTAGGGTGTTGTCCGACCCAGGGAGAGTGCGGTGCTGTATAATGGATGCTCAGGTAAAATGGGTTGGCATCATGTGCATGCGCTCTGATTTTATTGATTGCATCTTCCGTAATCAAGTCAGTTACATATTCCGGTCGGTTTTCAAGTTCCCCATTTCGTATCATAGGCGCATAGTAATAATCCCCGGATCCTTTCAGATGAGTGTACCATTCCGAGAAGCCGTGCTGTGGCACGAAACTGCTCCCAAGGTGCCATTTCCCGCTCAGCATACAGTGATATCCGTTTTCATTCAGATGATCAGTATAACACGGTATTCCTTCCAGATACTGGATAGGATTTTCTTTTCCGTTCCCTCCTTTGATCCAGTCGTGTACGCCGTGGGCGGAAGGAATTCTTCCTGTCAGAATGGAAGCCCTTGCCGGAGAGCAAACCGGAGATGTACAGAAAAAGTTTTCAAACCGCACCCCTTCCCGGCAAAGCTTATCAAGATACGGCGTCTGTATTTCAGCATTTCCCGATGCTCCCAATGCCCATTCACCATGGTCATCACTCAGAATCAGGATAATATTGGGTCTCATATTCTGCATAGGAATACGCCTTTCCGTT
>CACYCV010000020.1 GCA_902772955.1 uncultured Ruminococcus sp. | reverse complement strand
CAGCTATTTATTCTATTTGAGTTTCACGGATTCAGGTGATACACATTTACCTGGAAACCCGGTTTTGATGTGAGAAAAAAGCAATGATATCTACCCTATGCAAAAACGGCGTTTTATCAAATAAAAGTGCCAAAAAAGCATCGCCGGTCTCTGAAAGGATCGGCGATGCTTTTATTTGAATTGAGCTTAGTTCCGGTTGCATGGCACGAAAAAAGGACAGCTATTTCGAAAAGCATAGTTTTGCAAATGATCCTTCCGGCCGGAGTGCATTTTGCTTAATCCGCTCTGGTCAGGCGGAATGCCCTGAGACAGAGCAGTCCGTTTTCTTCTTTCAGCTCTTCCCATGGGTTAACAGCTTCTCCGAGTACCTCACCCTTTGTGCCTGTGTCCCAGAGAATCTTTCCGTCCTCTTCCTTCCAGGGGTGTTTTTCCACACAAAGCAGATCTCCGCAAAGCTCACATTCTCCGGAAGCTATCGCTTCGTCAATTTCTTCCTGCGGCATTCCCTCCGGAATATCGATCAGGGTCCGGATCTGTCCGTCCTCACCGATATCGAAGAGAAATTGAAGGGATTGTTTGTCGGATTCATCCACGCTGTCATCTGCCAGCAGTTCTTGCGCATCCTTCCATTCTGTTGCAAAGGTATCCTGATTGAAGTGCAGCACCTCTTTGATTTTCCACTTCCCGATATATTTCATGATCTGTTTTCCTTTCTGCGATTACGCCCAGGGATTGCTGCTTTCCGGCTGACGGATACCAACCAGAATAAACTGCTCCCACAGATACCATTTTCCGTCCTTTGCCTTGCGAAGCAGTACCTCACGGGGACTGTCGGCGCCGCCGGAACGGATAAACAGCTTGGCATAGCCGTCATTCTGATAGGAATAAGGGTTCTCCGAAACGGTCACGGTATAAGGCTGCGATGGCGTATAGTCATTCTGGGGAGTAGCCCCCTTGAAGTAAGAGCGGGGAACATAATCCGAATCACGGAAGCGATCCGCAATAAAAGATTTTTCATAGGGAGAAAGCGGCTTCGGGCCCTTGAGGAAGTCTACCATTGCCAGACAGGTTTCCTTATTCTGGGGATAGAAGCAAAAGGCCAGCACTGTCAAAGCGGCCGTTTCAAAGGGCGTGGACATTGCCGCCTGGGGAAGCGCCTTAAACTGCTCCAGTGTATCCGGCAGGGAGGAAAAAACGACATCCACCGATTTGTTGCCGGCAGGCACTGCGCTCTGCGCCATATTGCCCACCTTTTTCAGATTGTCAAAAAGTCCCATGATCATCTACCTCGCTTTTCTTAACATTATATAGGGTATATTACTTTGACGGAAGGCAGGTTACGGTAACCTCTTCCGCAGGAAACTAAGACAGGTATGACATCAGCAGCTCCTCCACATCATGAAGAACGCTTTTGTTTTTTTCCGGAAATTCCATATCGCTGTTGATGGAATAGGTCGTCTCACCGGAAGAAAAGGTCACCGTAACCGTCGGAGCATCGAGAGCAATTTCCTCTCTCGGCATACAGTCTGCCAGCACAGGAATGCAGTGCTTCCGATAGACATCCCTGATTTTTTCCACAGCATCCGCAGAAACGGTTTTATGCTTCTTTTTGGTTTTAGCGCCGGGGCGAGGGCAGTGCTGATAATCCAGAGCAGCGGAGTCGCCGCCGTCAAAGGTCAGCTTCAGGGAAGTATGCTCATCCTCCGAACCGCCGATCCGCTGAAACTCGCAGCAAAGCGATTTACCGGTAATCAGCACATCCTCCTCATAGCGGTAATACTGGTCACGGTGATCCAGCAGGAAAAAGAAAAGCGCAATTCCCGCAAAAGCACACAGCAGAATTCCCAGCAGAATAAACGCAAAGATCGGCATATCAGGCATATTATTCCCACCCTTCGTATCCGGCCGCTCCGGATCATTGCACGCAGACGCCCGCACATTTCTCTTATTTCATTCTACCATAATCCTGCCAAAAAGTAAAGCACAACTGCACCTTTTCACACCGAAATCAATCTTCTTTTCCGGAATCCTGAGACTCCGTCCCAAACCCTGCCGGGGGAAACCCTTTCCAAAAAAACCTGTGTTTTTTTGATTGGTCACACCACCTGGAAGAGGTAGAATTTGAGGTAATCGGTTTCGGGGACATTCCAGAGGATAGGATGATCGGGAGCCTGCTGACGGGCATCAATCTGGCGAAGGGAAACATGGGCATCAAAAGCGGCGCTTTTCAGCATGGAGCGGAACAGCTCGTCCTTCATAAAATGGGAGCAGGAGCAGGTGGCCAGATATCCGCCTCTGGGGAGAAGCTTCATCGCCCGCAGATTAATTTCCTTATAGCCCCGCATCGCGCTGTCCACAGTAGAGCGGGATTTGGTAAAGGCCGGCGGATCAAGAATAATAAAGTCAAAGCCGTCGGAGGGAGACAGCTCCGGCAGGAGATCAAACACATTCGCCGTCCGGAAGGACATTCCATCTGTCAGTCCGTTCAGTTCCGCATTGGATTTTGCCATTGCAACGGCATCCTCGGAGATATCCACGGCACACACATGGTCTGCCCCTCCTTTGGCTGCATTGAGGGCAAAGGAACCGGTATGCGTAAAGCAGTCCAGCACACGTCTTCCCTTTGCCAGACCGGAGACAGCGGCACGATTATATTTCTGATCCAGGAAAAAGCCGGTTTTCTGACCATTTTCAAAGTCTACATGATAGTGAATACCGTTTTCGGTAATAATCGTGCGGGTACTGTCTGGTACCGGACGATCCGGCAAGGGATAAAAGCCCTTATTCTGCGTCATTCCCTCCCGTTCCCGGATAGAGACGTCGTTGCGCTCATAAATTCCCCGGACAGGACAGCCATCCTCCTCTAAAATCCGGGCAAGTGCCGGAAAAATCAGTTCTTTTCGCTGCTCGATTCCCAGCGACAGGGTCTGGGTCACGAGAATATCCTCAAATTTATCCACTGTCAGCCCCGGAAAATGATCCGCCTCTCCGAAAATGACCCTGCAGCTGGAAATATCCTTCCCCATAACGGTTTTGCGGTAGTTCCAAGCATAGCGAAGCCGCCGTTCAAAAAACGCGGCGTCAAATTTATCATTGGCATTCACCGAAATCAGGCGGATGCGGATCTTGGAATGGCTGTTATAAAAGCCTGTCCCCAGGTAGCTCCCTCTTGGGGACAGCACATCCACCAATCCGCCGTCTGTCAATTCACCTGCCACATCGGTCAGTTCGGCATCAAAAATCCACGGGTGTCCCTGCAGAACGCTGTTTTCGGCTTTTTTGGAAATGTGAACGGTAGTATATCCTCTGTTTTTAAATGACATATCGTTTCCTCAATTCTTTCTGTGGATTTCTTTGGCAATGAAACAGTCTCCAAAGAATATGAACAGTATCATTATAGTACAAACAATCCGTGCTTGCAATCCCCGTTATGTCCGGCGGTGCGTGACCGCACAGGACGTGTTCGCGGCGCGCTCCACTCCGTTCCGCTCGTTTTCGCCGTGTGCGGAGTGCCTCCGCTGTCAATTCGCATCGCGCTCCACTCCGTTCCGCTCGTTTTTGCCGTGTCTTAGCTTACTGCCGCGGCTTCCGCTCCTCACGCTCCTTTCGGAGCGCTCTG
>CACYCV010000019.1 GCA_902772955.1 uncultured Ruminococcus sp. | reverse complement strand
GTGTGTTCCACGAACATACAGTATCATAGCATATTTACGGATGAATGTCAAGTTTTTTCGGAAAATTTCTTTACCAAGTCCGTTTGCCCGTTTGTGCCCGTTCGGAACCTTTTTATCAAGCGGCATTGGCTCCGAAAATTGACTTCTCTGAATGGCTGGCTTCAATCCGGCATCAAGCTGCCTCAGGAGGACCAATACTTCCTGTCAAGGCTGCGGAACTGAATGGATTCCAGAATATGCTTGGGACGAATGACCTCAGAACGGTCCAGATCCGCAATAGTGCGGGCAACTTTGACAAGACGGTCATAGGCACGGGCGGACATTCCTAATTTATCAAAGGTGTTTTTGAGAATTTCCTTGGCTTTGTCATCCAAGGGACAGATTTCCGAAAGCATCGAGGAGGGAATCCGGGAATTGCTGAAAAAGCCCTTTCCCCGGAAGCGCTCCTGCTGAAACTGACGAGCCTGGTTGACCCGCTGCCGGATGACATCTGAGGTTTCGGCGGTATTATCCTCCGAGAGGGATTCAAAGGGAACCGGCGGGACCTCTACATGAAGATCCAGACGATCCAGCAAGGGGCCGGATACCTTGGAAAGATACCGGGATACCATTTGGCGGGAACAGGTGCATTTTCTTGTCGGATGGCCGAAATATCCGCAGGGGCAGGGGTTCATGGCGGCTACCAGCATGATGGAACAAGGATAGGTGACATTCGCATTGGCTCTGGAAATAGTGATTGTACCGTCTTCGATCGGCTGACGCAGCACCTCCATGGCGCTGCGGTCAAATTCCGGCAGTTCATCCATAAACAGGACACCGTTATGTGCCAGGGAAACCTCTCCGGGACGGGGAACGGATCCGCCTCCGGATAAGCCTGCGGAGGATACGGTGTGATGAGGAGAACGGAAGGGCCTGGTGGTGACCAGCGGTTTTCCCTCCGGGAGGATACCGGCAATAGAATGGATCTGAGAGGTTTCGATCATTTCCTCAAAGGTCAGATCCGGCAAAATGGTGGGCAGTCGTTTGGCCAGCATACTTTTTCCTGTGCCGGGGCTGCCGATGAACAGAACGTTGTGGCTTCCGGCAGCGGCGATTTCCAGAGCACGTTTGGCAATCGACTGTCCCCTGACATCAGAAAAATCAACCGGATAGATCAGATCCTCCTTCTGGGGAAGGGTTCTGGGAAGCGGTTGGATGTCTTCTCTTTGCCGGATAAACCGGATCAGCTGCTGAACGTTTTTGAGCGGATAGATTTCAATTCCGTCTACCACAGCGGCTTCGTGGGCGTTTGCATCCGGAACAAAAAAACGACGTACTCCGTTCCTTTTCGCACAAAGAGCCATGGGAAGAACGCCGTTGGCAGGGCGCAGTTCGCCGTTCAGGGACAGTTCTCCGATAAATGCGGCGTCCTTCAGATCAGCATTCAGGGAGCCTACTGCCAGAAGAATGGTGATAAAAATAGGCAGGTCGTAAACAGAACCGACTTTTTTGATGTTGGCAGGAGCGAGATTGACGATGATTTTTTTTGTCGGCGTTTCAAATCCACATTGACGCAGGGCGCTTACCACACGTTCCTTGGCTTCCTTGACAGAAGCGTCCGGCAGCCCTACGATATCCAGTGAATTCCCTTTCAGATAGGCGTCCGCTTCCACGTTGACACAATAGGCTTCCATTCCGAACAGCCCCATACTTTTTATTTCCTGAATCATGGCACACTCTCCCTTGCGCGGCGGTTTTTCATAAAACTATTATACCTCATTTTTTTCTCCTTGACAATACTTTCCAGGCGTCGTGCCACGTCAATCAAATTTTGCAATAATTCTGTAACCGAAATTACAGCAATAAAATTGAGAATAAAACTCGCAAGATTATTGAGATCATACATATTGCGCTTCAATATACCGCTAATGGCCTTACGAGGCTCGTAGCGTTCTTTGTAAAGTCTTGCAAGATTCAAAGCTATCTTCCGCATAATATTCAGGTTTTTTTGAACATTCATATCCAAGACTTTTGTTTTATCTTCCTGGAAATGAACATCCAGGAGCCAGTGCATACTTTCAACTGACCACTCCAGACGAGCGTGTTTGAGTAATTCTTCAGGTGACAGCTTCCGGCTTGATATATAGTAGTGCCACTCGCTGCTGGTTTCGCCATTTTTTGCAAACTCGCTATGAATTGCACCGATGCAGGCAAGACCTTCCCATTCATTCTTTCGGCTCAGCCAATCAATATCTGTGCTTGTATATGCAGTACGTTTTTTCTATTCTGCCACCGCTTTTTTCAATTTTGGCGCACTTATCCATATGTTCATTTTGAACATACAATTCTATCTCTTTTTAGTTCCGGATTGTTGTCTTTGACAACAAAAAGATAATCTCCGCCTTCTTTTACTACTTTTTCCGCGGACTTTTTAGTAGTGTGAAGTGCATCTGCTGCCACAACTGCCCCTTTGATATTTAATATTTCTATCAATTGACGGAACACCTTTGGTTCGGATATTTTTTTATCGCATGGCATAGAACCGAGAATCAAATTGCTCTCTGATATTACTGCACTCAGAATATGTACAGATTCTTCGTCATTGGCTTTTCTCTTTTCAGTTGAACATATCGTTTTTCCATCTATCGCTATTGTCCTGATTCTTTCTCCGCTTTGCACAACATCTTCTACCCATTCCATCAATACTTTTTGGAACTGCTCTGATTTTACGCAGCCGATCAGATTATAAAACTGAGCTCTTGATGGCAATTTATCTATACGAAGTTCCTTGAACAGAAAATCCCGTACCGATTCAGCCTGTGACCATTCATGTATATCTGATATGTTTTGCAAATTGCACAACATTCCACATATCATGATCGTAAGAGCATCGGATACTTTATAGTAATACCCTTTGTGTTCTGTTTCACTTTCTAATTCCATCATTTTATTCTGCAATTTCCCAAAGATTTCCATATCTTAGCGCTTCCTATTATTACTATACCACAGGCAGTGCTTTTCTTTTACCTGAATCCGTGAAACTAATAACGGAAAAAATTCGTTTTCGGGGATTGTCAAGGGGGACTTTTCCGCAAAAGTCCCCCTTGACT
>CACYCV010000018.1 GCA_902772955.1 uncultured Ruminococcus sp. | reverse complement strand
GTACACACGGTGGTGTGATAGGTCGGCTGCTCAATTAATGGGCAGCCTCCTACTCGATTTTTTCACTGAGCGATTTTCAGCAAAGTATTTTTCGCAGCAGCTTACGCTGCCGTGACGGGAGCAAGATCAGTTGGTGGCTTCGTCCCCAAGCCCCTTTGGAATTTCGCACTCTGCGGAGTGCGCCCAGGGACGCTGTCCCTGGACCCTGCAAGCCTTTTGAAAAAGGCTTGAGCGAAAACTTTTGCGGTTGCAAAGCGTCCTTCCGGTTATTTCACCATCATTCAGACATCGGGTGCAGGGACTGCGTCCCTGCCGAGGGTTCCAAGGGACGAGAAGTCCCTTGGTAGGGTTTGGGGCAAAGTCCCAAGATCGCGGTCACCCGTGGGTGATGTGTAATTGTTGACAAAGGAAAGAATAATGGTTATAATATTTTTAGTAAAGATGTTTGATAAAAACACGTATTATGCAAGGAGAGATTCTCATGTATTTATCATTGATTCCGGCGGAGGCAAAGCATTCCTTCCTTTCACTGTCCTACCTGATCGCTGCCGCTGATGGTGTTTTTGAACAAAGCGAACAGGAGCTGATTGAATCCTACTGTGATGAGATGTTCGTTTTTCCCACACCAGAGGATCAGAACGCCTCGTTGGAGCAAGTGCTTCAGTCACTTTGCAGCGTTTGTGACGAAGCGGAAAAACGGATTGTTTTGTTTGAAGCGCTGGGACTTGCCCTTTGTGACAATGATTATAACAAAAAGGAACAGGAAATCATCCAAAAAACAGCCAATGCCCTGGGGCTTTCTGATGACTTTTGCCGGCAATGTGAATCCATTCTCAAAGAGTATTTTTCCCTCCAGCATCGTATTAATACTCTGGTGCTGCAGGAGCCGTCCTAAGGAGGAATAAGGATGTTTCCGTTTTTTAAAAAGCGTAAAGAAGACAAAAAAGAAGAGGAACAGCAGGAGTCTTCCTCTTCTTCTCAGAACATGGGACAAAAGGCATCCGTGAATCACGCCGTGCAGCAAAGCGCCATGCATTCCTCCGAAGCGGCACGGAAAAAATACTATAAACCGGAAAAATATGACCGTTCTCTCTACGACAGCGGACCTGCCAAGTATCAGGCCAAAAAAAACGCCTTTGCCAACGGTCCTGCCAAAGATCCCTATACCGGCCAGGAACTGGAGCTGCGCAAGCAGGATGCTAAATTGAAAAACGGCGATAAGTGGACAGAGCATTTAGCGGAGGCAGATCATACGACTCCTCTGAAAAAAATACATAACCAAAACAAACATAAAGCCTTCGTTACCCAGGAGGATCTCAAAGAAATCGCCAACAGTCAGGATAACCTTCAGGTCACCAACCGGAAATTTAACAACGCAAAAAGAGACAGAACCAATAAAGAGCTGGTCGAGGATGATGAATATCTGAAAAAAACCAGACTGGATCTGACGGAAGAACAAAAGAAGAAAGCAATTGACATCGGAAAGGAATCCGAAAAAAAAATCAGGAAAAAGGTGGCAGTCAAAAATGTCAAGGGAGCGGTGGAAACCTTCCATCAGTCCGGAAAAGCCGCTACTGTCGAGAGCGGCAAATATGCCGCTGTCTATTCCACTCTCAATAATACCCTTGCCCTGATCAAGGGAGAGAAAACCCTTGGAGAGGCTGTTTCCGACACCGCATCCGGCACCACAAAAGCCCTTGCCAAGGGCTATGTGCAGGGAGGAGGTATGACGGTTCTGAATCAGGCCCTTTGTTCCTCTAAATCCAACTTTTTGCAGTCACTGGGCAAGTGTCAGGTGCCTGCTAAGGTCATCACCGCCATCACGGTGACGGGAGATTCCATCAGCCGCTATCTGAAAGGAGAGATCACCGGAGAAGAGTGCATCACTTCCATCGGGAAGAACGGGGCAGCCATGATTACCAGCACCTATACCGGTGCCATCGGACAGGCACTGATTCCGATTCCGGTAGTCGGATATACGGTAGGAGCTTTTATCGGCTATCAGCTCACAGAAGGAATCTTTGGTTCCCTCATACAGGAGCTGGAAAACGACCGTCTGGAACATGAGGAGCGGATGTTCCTGCAGCAGCAGGCAGACGCCATGCGTGAAGAAGCCAACCGCTACCGGCAGGAACTGGAAAACTATCTGGACAATTACTATGGAGAATATAAACACTGCTTTGATGAAGCCCTTGGAAAGATTCATGCTGCTTATGCGGCAGGAGACGCCAACGGAGTGATCGTCGGTGCCAATCAGATCACCCGGAAGCTGGGTGGAACCGTCCGCTATGAAACCGTGGATGAATTCCGCAGCTTTCTTTCGGATGACTCAACGGATTCGTTTTAGGAGGAGAAGAATATGCCTATCATCACTTTTATTGCAGGCGGCGTCAGCCTGGTTGCAGGGCATAAGCTAAAAAAGAAGGCAAAGGAAAAAAATGAACGGGCCGCCTATCAGATGGAAAAAGCACAGCAACTGTATGACAATGAAAAAGCGGAACTGGAAAAAGCCAAATCCGACGGCTACAATGCCCTTTCCAGACTGGGAAACCTGAAAAATAACATTCTGCATTCCTCGATGGATCAGTTTCTCAAGTCCTATGAAAAGCTGAAACACGTCGAATTCATTGATCGTAACACCAGCGAGCTTTCCCGGTTTACCATTCAGCAGAATGACGTCCTGGAAATCCAGGAACTGAAAAATATCTATCAGTCCTCCTTTAAAAAAGGAACTCTCGCAGCGGCAGCGGCTGCCCCACTGGCATTGACCGCATCGGGTGTCGTCGCTCCCATTGCCATTCTGGCAGCTCCGGTTTCTGTTGTCACCGGAATCTCCGCCAACCGCAAGGCCAACCAGAATTTAGAAAGAGCAGAAACCGCCTATAAGCAGGCACAGGCTGCCGTAGCGGAAATGCAGGTCAGCGAAACCCTGTGCCGCGGCATCCAGCGCAATGCGGAAATGTATATTGATCTTTTGCAGGACCTGAACCGGATGTTCCGGGAGTGTACCCAGCTGTTTGCCGGGGTCATCCGGGCCAGAACCAGCAGCGTCAAGCGCCATGTGGACGCCGAAGAACTGACACGAGAGGAGTTGGCGCTGGCTGCGGTGACGCGTTCGCTGGCAGGCGCCATCAAGGCCGCCATTGACGTATCCCTGCTGGACGATCAGAGTCATGTCACAGAGGAGTCCACCAAAACCTACAATACCACCGTTCAGCAGCTTCCCGTATTTTCCACCAAGGTGCAGGAGGTTCAGAGCTTCCAGCTGGCCGGCAGTGTGGCAATTCAGCCGATTCCGGAAGCTGACACAGAATACCGTCCCCCCGCAGCCACTTTCAAGGATATCCTGCGTACCATTGCGGGCATTCTCGTTGGGCTTTCATTGGGCATTCCCCTGGGCTTCTTCATCGGAAGAGCCATCGACGACGCCTATTATCTCCTGTATCCGGTAGATCAGCTGGCCATTCCCTATCAGATGATGCTGTTCAGCTCCTTCTTTGCCCTTTGCATCATGGAGAACCGTATCAAAGCCCAGTTTCCCAAAACGGTCAAAAACGTTGCCTGCCTCCTGATGGGAACCGGTTTTCTGGGAATGTTCTATCTGACGGCGCCGCTGCTGTCCAAGATGAGTTGGTTTTTCCTGGTGGATCTGATTCTGGGAGCCCTCCTGTTTTTCGGAACACTCTTTGTACTGGATAACAAAAAGAACCGGAGCTGGCAGCATGCACTGGGCAGATTTCTGTCCTGTCTGTTCCTGTTTTGTGTTGCCCTGCTGCTTTTCCATATCATGAATGCCTGGCTGCATATTCCCAAGGTGGTGGCGCTGATTCTGTCAGAAATCATTTATCTGCCGGGCGCCCTGATCGGCTGCTTTATTTCGGAGCTGATGGATCAATAGTCCCTATTACTTTTCCTGACTATCCCAACGGAGGTGCATTGCATGGAATTTGATGCTTTTTCACAAGGCGTCGAGCCGGGCGGACTGCGGAACCGTTCGGAAATCGGCATCCTGATCTGTTATATTCTGGACAATATTGACGAACCCTTTCTGAAAGATGACCTGGTGGAAATCATTCAGGACAACGGATTTGCCAATTATTTTGAAACCGCCAATTCCCTGTCGGAGCTGATTCGCAACGGAAATATCCGCTGGACAGACGAGGCCGGTACCCTGCTGGAGCTGACCCCCAACGGACGGCTGATTTCCACACAGCTTCACACGGCTTTATCCCTGAGCCTGCGTCAAAAGGCAGTCGCGGCGGCGGCTCGTCTCCAGCAGGTGCGCAGAATTGAACATGAGAACCCTGTCACCATCAGCAAGGCCGAAGGCGGCGGTTATCAGGTTACCCTGCGGATTACCGACGGTATCCGGGATCTGATGGCTCTGACGTTTTTTGTGCCGGACATTTCCGAAGCCAACGCCGTCAAGCGGAATTTCCACAAAAATCCGGAACGGCTGTATTCCATCATGCTGGCTGCCGTTATCGGTGAAAAAAGTATGATCCAAACCGCCCTGGAGGAGCTGAAAGCATGAGTAAAGCACTGGACCGCCTCAATTTTAACGAGGTTATCTATTTTTACAAGTCTCCGGACAGCTTTGCTGACTACGGCAGTATGCAGAGCTTCAGTCTGATCCGCAGCACGGTTGAGGTATTTGCCTATTATGGGACAACCGCCTTTACCGCTGAGGATATCCGTAGCTTATTTGAGCAGCTTCAGATTGTTCAGAAAAAATATAACCGAGTATTCCTGCCCTCCGTCAAAAAAATCAGCGGGGTGATGGAATGCTGCTTTCAACCGGGCATCAATCAATTGGCAGAGGAAAACGGCGTCTATCGCATCATCAGCTGGGACAGCAGCGGCTACGGCTATGAGATAGCCACCGCCAAACGAAAGGGCAAGCTGCCGGATACCACTGCCTGACAAATCAGACCCCCAAAAAAACAACCGATGATTTTTTCTCATCGGTTGTTTTTTGCCTGCAAAGGTCAGGCACATTAGTTCAGATAATGGTATGCGACACCCGACACGCGGTCAGAAAGGCATTCCTAAACCACGGTCACAAAAAAGGATCTCAGAATTCCGGTTCCAGCAGGCCATAGGTATTGCCCTTCCGCTTATAAACCACATTGATCTTACTGGTGGCACTGTTCAGGAACATAAAGAACTCGTGACCGATCAGGTTCATCTGGAGAATGGCTTCCTCTACGCTAAGGGGCTTGACCGTAAAGGTCTTGGTGCGGACAACGTCATATTCCTCGTCCCTCATGGCTTCCTCAGCAGCTCCGGCATCCTCCAGGAAATACTGCTCCAGGGATTCTGCCTTGATCTTCTTGCTGAGCTTTGTCTTATTTTTCCGGATCTGTCCACCGAGTATATCAACCACTGCGTCCAGTGCATCGTTCATTTCCAGGGCGGTGCTTTCAGCACGATAAACCATGACTCCGTCACGGATAGTTACCTCCACCGTCTGGCGGTTCTTCTCCAGTGTTACCGTTACGGTAGCCTCGGCATCCTCAGAGTAGATTTTTTCAAACTTTCCGAGTTTTTTGTAAACACGCTCCTTGAAGTTATCTCTCAGATTGACTTTTCTGCCTACAATGTTGTACTTCATAAGCCGAACCTCCTTAGGGTTTGATAGTCACCTGTTCCCCCAACGGGGACTCTCAGGCTACTCTCATTATAACACAATAAACAAAAAAATCAAATCCTTTTGCCAAAAGTTATTGATAAATTTTAAACAGCATTTTATACATTATCACAAAATGCATTTTTGACAATTTTCCCTTCCACAATCACCAACAGGGGCTTATGGGAGATATCCAGGGGATCGCCCTCAAACAGCAGCAGGTCAGCATCCTTGCCAACCGTCACGGAACCGACACGATGGGCAATTCCCACAATTTCTGCAGGACGGATGGTAATAGCCCGAAAAGCCGCTTCCCTGTCCATGCCCTCTCTCACGGCAACGGCCGCACACAGGGGCAGATACTGCACCGGTGTTTCCGGATGATCCGTAATAATAGCCGGTTGGATTCCATTAGCCGCCAGGATTCCCGGCGCTGCGGGAGTCTGACGGGCCAGCTCCGGCTTGCTTCTGTCGGTGAGAATCGGCCCGGAAAGAATTCCGCACAGTCCCTCCTCGCCCTGCAGCTCGTTACAGACAAGATAGGCCTCTGTTGCATGTACCAGTACGGAACGCAGACCAAACTCTCTGGCAATCCGCAGTGCCGTAAAGATATCGTCCGCCCGATGAACATGAAAATGGGCAGGGATTTCTCCGGAAAAAAGCGGTACCAGCGCTTCGGATTTCGCATCAAATTCCGGCTCGTCATAATGTTCCGGATCATTCCGGGCATTGCATTGATCCTGATAATATTTTTTGCCCTTGGTCAGCGCCTCACGGATCAGGGCGGCGGTGGCCATACGGGTCACGGGAGACTGGTCCTTGTCGTTATAAGTTGACTTGGGGTTTTCTCCCAAGGCAAATTTCATTCCCACCGGTGCCCGGAGAATCATGTTGTCAATGCGCTTTCCCCAGGTTTTGACGGCGGCAATCTGGCCGGCAATAGGATTGGCACTGCCGGGTCCGGTCAGCACCGTGGTAATGCCGGCGGAAAGTGCCTCTTCAAAATATCCGTCCATCGGATTGACCGCATCAATGGCCCGGAGCTGAGGCATCACCGGATCCGTGTCCTCGTTACCGTCATCGCCTTCAAAGGTCAGGGAATCCCCGAAGATTCCCAGATGGGTATGGGCATCCACAAAGCCGGGATACAGAAGCTTTCCCCGGGCATCGATCACCGGTTCCTCTTTGGCGGACAGCTCCTCCATCCGACCCAGTTCCGTGATTTTCCCCTCGGAAAAACGGACAAAGCCCAGTTGAATCAGCGGCAGATGACAGTCTGCCGTATGTATTTCCGCATTGATAATCAGCATAAACATCCTCCTCCGGGATACTGCCTGACAGGAAAAAAGAGCCGCGGTGCGACTCTCTCTGTGGTTGGCTGTTTTATTTTTGAAAATTACCCCGTCTGGAGCCGCCTCGTCTGGACTCGTTGGCACGCTTCAGATTGGAAATTTTTTCATCGCTGGTCTGCTTGAATCTGGAAAGCATATCCTCAAAGCTGGCAGATTCCGACTGTCTGGGAGGCTGCCATTCATAGCTGCTGGGGCCGTTCTGTCTGGGAGCAGAAGATCCGCGGAAGGGTCTGTTCCCGGCAGGATGCTGGGGCGGCTGGGCTTTTTTAATAGACAGACTGATCTTGCCGTCATCACTGATGGCCAGAATTTTAACCTTCACGGTCTGTCCTTCTTTCAGGTGATCCTTAATGTCATTTACATAGGTCGGTGCCACCTCCGAAATATGAACCATTCCGGTTTTACCGTTTTCGAGATCCACAAATGCACCAAACTTTGTGATACCGGTAACTTTACCCTCTACAATCATTCCTACCTCAAGACTCATACTGAACAGTTTTCTCCTCTCAATCACCGGCAATGTTTATATACACAACCTCACCGCTTTTTACGTAGTCCATTTCTTCTCTTGCAATTTTTTCGATATAATCCGAAAAAGAATCAAAGTCGTCCTTCTCTGCAGCATCGGCAACATTTTTCAGTTCATCCAGCTTGATATCCTGGATCGAGATCTTGTTGTCCAGTTCGGAGAGCTTTTCTTTGGCATTGCGGATTTTGACATTCTGATCCACGATCGTCACGGCAATATAAAGAACAAACGCCACAACAGCCACATAAAGAACCCAATTCAGCTTTTTTCTGGCTTTTTTGGTTCTGACAGCTTTTCGCTTTTTGGGTGTTTTTTCTTTTTTTTCCGCCATACCGCTCCTCCTTTCCGGTCATGCTTATCAAGAAGATACAACATCATTATACAACAACACTGCATCATTTTGCAAGCGGTAAATCAGTCTTTTTTGAATTTTTTTAGCAACTTTTGACATTGCTGCCGGATACTGCCGCAAAGTCTGACAGACAAGCGCCGGAAGGGAGCCGTCAGTCTGCCGAAGATACCTTCCGTAACCTTTCTAATCCATCCGGCACTGCGGCAAAGAAGCCTTCCCACCGTCAGATACAGCAACAGAAACGACAAAAGCTCTGTCAGAAGCACATATCCCCGGATCCTTCCGCCGGTGAGGGACAAGGCAAACAGAAAGTTCACCGCACCTGCCACTGCCGAAAACAAAAAATCCAGTACCGTCATCAGTTTTCTGCCGGGAGGCGAAACGGCGCGGAGCATGGCAAACAGCGTATAAACCGCAGCCAGCAGTGCACCCATGACCAGGGACCACATAAACACCAGGTTCTGTTGGGACATTGTTGGTTCCATGCCGTCACCTATTTAAACAGCCGTGAGAAAAAGCCGCCTTCCGGCTGACGGCTCTCGGCATATTGCAAACTGTCAACGGTTCCTTTCAGATTCAGCTCGCCGGTTTCCACGCTGAAATCATCAATATGCAGTTCACTGCCCTTGACGGTCAGTTCTCCCAGCACCGTGTCCAGCCGGATTTTCAGTTCATCAAAAGCCGCAACATCCCTGACCCCTGTCAGAGTCATCTGTTTTCTGTCCTCCAGAATGATACTGTGGTTTTTGTGCAGCGCCGCCGTTCTATCCTCCGAAGCCATTGTTCCCGCTCCTCTGTCATCGTGATAGTACAGCATATTCGCCGGCATCCTCCGTTATGACTCTGACGGGGAACCCTCCAGGATCCTGTACATCAGCGCCGCTTCATCCTTTTTGGCAAACTCATTGATGCCGGTAATTTCCGCCCGGACAGGATGAACGCCCATACTGATTTCGAGAATATCCCCGGCCTTCACCTCATAGGAGGCTCTGGCAGGCTTACCATTGACGGTCACTCTTCCCGCATCACAGGCTTCATTGGCCACGGTTCTGCGTTTGATCAGCCGCGACACCTTCAGATATTTATCCAGTCGCATCTTTTTTCTCCTTTCTTTCAGGAAAACGAAAGGAAGCCGATCGTTTCAACCAGCTTCCTGAGAAAAGGCAATCTTATTTGTCAACGGCATCCTTAAAGGCCTTGCCTGCCTTAAAAGCAGGAACCTTGGAAGCAGGAATCGTCAGCTTTTCCTTGGTCTGCGGGTTGCAGCCGGTTCTTTCTTTTCTGTCATGGCGTTCAAATGTACCAAAGCCAACGATACGAATGTCTCTGCCCTCAGCCACTTCCTCGATAATAGTATCGATCATGGAAGTAACGACTCTTTCAGCATCCTTTTTGGAAACCTGTGTTTTCTTGGCAACTACTTCAATCAATTCTGTCTTGTTCATGTTTGCTTTTCCTCCGTAATTTTAGTGATTTGAAAGGTCATTCCAAAGCGCAATCAGGTCTTCGGAACCGGTTTTCTGTATCTCAATGCCCTGTTCTGCGGCATAAGCCTCCAGGTGCTTAAACCGGGCGATGAAATCATCACAGGCATCATACAGCGCTCTTTCGCAGTCCGTTTTGAAAAACGAGGAAACACCCACCAACAGGAAAAACAGCTCGCCCACCTTTTTGGTATAGGCTTCCCCATCTCCCCGGGCAGCAATCGTCTGCAGTTCATTCAGCTGCTGCCTTGCCATGCTGATGGCAGATACCGGATCCGGCAGGAAAAAACCGCCCCGTCCGGCTTTTTTCCAGATTTTTTCACTTCTCATCAGCGAAGGAAGGGTCTTGGAGACGCTTTCCATGGTTTCGCTGGCGGATGTCTGGGATTTGGACTGCATTTTGATAGCATCCCAGTTTTTGAGTACCTCCTCAGGGGTTTCGGCAGAAACATTGCCGAAGACATGAGGGTGTCTGAGAATCATTTTCTTGCATACATCATCGGCAACATCGTCCAGGGTGAAATGATGCTGTTCGGTTTCCAGTACACAATGAAAGACTACCTGCAGCAGCACGTCTCCCAGCTCCTCCCGGAGATGCTCACTGTCCTTTTCATCAATGGCTTCGATGGCCTCATAAACCTCTTCGATAAACTCGCTGCGGATAGATTCGTGGGTCTGCACCTTATCCCAGGGGCAACCGTCCGGCGCACGAAGCTGTTTGACGATCATCACCAGATCGTTGACATCGTAATGCTCTTTGAATGAAAAATCCACGTCATCAATCTCCTTCGGCAAAGCTGAGAATCACAAGCCCTGCGGTCTCTCGTTCTGCAAACGGGAACCTTCCGGAAGGCTCATAAGGTACAGTATTCATTTTACCTTATCAGTTTCCTTTTTTCAAGTATTTTTACAATTTTATTTCCTTTGGGCATCTGGAGAATATCCTCCCGCTTGATTGCCCGGAACAAAAACAAGGCAATGATATACACGATAATGGCTGTCAGCACTGCCAGAATCGTTGCAATGCGCTGTTTGAAGAAATAGTCAAAGAAAATTTCCGAAAAATAGGCAGCTACGCCGCACACCAGAGAAGCCATCAGCGGCTTGACAAAAATAGACACAAAGTCCGGCACAATTCTGGTTTCCCGACAGAGAACATACAGTGCCACAACCGTCACAAAGCCGTAGCAGACAATAGATCCGATGTTGGCGCCCTGGATATTGACCTCCGGGATGCCGACAAGAATATAGTTCACCACAATCTTCATGACCATTCCTGCGGCAAAGAGCTTGAGGGGAACATCCATTCTTCCCACCGCCTGCAGCATACTGCACATGGGGGTACTGGTGGCAATAAAGATGACGGAAATACCCATCACCACCAGCACTCTGGAGCCGATCTCCACCTCGTTGGACACCGAGCTGCCATGATAGATCAGGGACAGCAGCGGTTCAGCCAGTACAGACATTCCGATACCGGAGGGAATCGTCACCAGGGTCGTCACACGCATAACGGTTTCCATGCTCTTTTTGAGCTGTTCTTTGTTGCCGCTGGTCCAGGCAGCCGTCACAGAGGGCAGTGCCGAGGTGCCGAACACCTGGGTCACGGCGGTAATCAGCATCATCAGGGTCAGGGCAATGCCATAGCAGCCGTACAGATAGGTATGGGTGGCACCGCTTTCCAGTACATTATCCGGAATCAGGGAGCCGTAGACATTGAGGAGTGCCTGAGGATTATCCTGCATGATATGGTTAATGCGGATATTGACAATGGTTGAGTCCACCATATCGGCAATACTCATGATGATCGCACCCAGTCCCACAGGAATCGCTGTCCGGATCATCGTCCGCAGAGTGGCGCCGGGGGCACGGGGAGGCGGAGATTTCCGCAGCTCTTCGATGGTAATGCCGTCCCCTCTCTTGTAGCGGATGAACAGAAACACAAATCCCAGCACGGAGCCAATGGAGATGCCTGTAATCGCCGCACCGATGGCAATGGGAACAATCACAGACTGAGCCTCCACCGCATTGGCGCATTTCGTGCCGAACACATAGCCGGTGGCTTCGTATTTACTCATTCCCCACTTGGTCACCAGGTAGGAAGCCGTAAAGCCAAGGAACAGTTTGCAGATAGCTTCTATAATTTCGGAAACAGCCGTCGGCACCATGTTGCGCATACCCTCAAAGTATCCCCGGTAGATGGACATCAGGCAACCGAAGAAAATCGTCGGAGACAGACACAGCACCGCAAAAATTGCATTATCGGCATGAATCAGTTTGACATACAGAAAGCCGCCGAGAATCATTGCCAGGAAGCACAGGCAGCCGGCCATAACGAAGATCGGCACCGAAATCCGGTGGATCTGTTTGACGTCTCTGTAACGTTTTTTGGTAATACTTTCGGAAACCATTCTGGAAATCGCAATAGGAAATCCGGCGGTTGAAAGCATAAACAGCGGATTATACAGGGCATAGGCTGAATTGAACAGGCCCGTACCGACTCCGCCGTACTGGTTGGACAGCAGGATCTTATAGATCATGCCCATGAGCTTGACAATGATCATACTGGAGCCCAGCACCATGGCACCCTTGAGAAAGGACTGCGATTTTCTCCCTGTTTTTTTACCCGACACGCAAGCACTTCCTTTCAAATTATCCGGCAGTCCTTCCGCCGGAGTCTGCAAGCAGCAATGCAGGTTGACAGTTCATCATGACATCTCAGAACACAAAAAAGCATCCGGCCGCCGGAAACCGGGAGCCGAACGTTTTTTGCGGTAGAAAAGTACGGAAAAGGGCAGCATCAGGCGTCATCGTCTGCCATTTCCTCTTCAAAGTCAAGAATTTCTTCCTCTTCCTCAGAATCCGTATCCTCTGAGGACAATTTCGTGCCGCACTGACTGCAGAACAAAGCGTCCCTGCGGTTGTAGACGCCGCATTCAGGACATTTGATTTTCTTTTCCGCACTGGCCAGCATTTCATTCACAGCATCCAGCTGGGTATTCAATTCACTGATGCTGTCATAGAGCTTATTCATATCGCGGTCATAGTTTTTGCCGTTTCTGGCAGACTCATAGCAAAGCTTGCCCAGCAAACGATATTTTTTGGAAAGCTCGGAACGGATATCAATCGCTGCCAGACGCAGCTTGGAACGGTCGATTACTCTGCCGGCTTTTTTTCCGACGGAAGAAACCGCCGATTTGGCATTCAGAAAAACATCTTCCATTACACTCATTGCAAACAACCTCCTGTCAATGGATTCCTCCACATTATACCATTATTCACCGCATACTGCAACCCTTTTTTCCGCTTATTCACGGAAATCAACTTTACGAATCAACTTTCCTCTCCGGAATATTGGGACTCTGTCCCAAACCCTGCCGGGGGAAACCCTTTTTTGAAAAAAAGGGTTATCCCCCGAACCCCTTTCCCAAAAAACTTGTGTT
>CACYCV010000017.1 GCA_902772955.1 uncultured Ruminococcus sp. | reverse complement strand
GGCGAAATCAAGCGGAACGGAGTGGAGCAAGGCGCGAACACGTCCTGTGCGGTCACGCACCGCGAACACGTCCAGCGGGGGCACCCGTACGCTGTTAAGTTGCGTCTTGAAAAAGCAGCTGCGGTATGGTACAATGGTTTTCAGACATGATACCGTGCTGCTGCCGGCGGCGACAGGACAGTACCGACACAAAATGCAGAGAAATGGGTGGAAAAAATGGCTGCTGTAAAAAGAATTTTTGTAGAAAAACGGAAGGGCTTCGATGTAGAAGCATCCAATCTGATGGCGGACCTGCGGAACAACCTCGGTCTGACCGCCATCGAACAGGTGAGAATCATCAACCGCTACGACCTGAGCGGTCTGGACGGAGACAGCTTTGAAAAGGCAAAAAATACCATTCTCAGCGAGACTAATGCCGATATGGTATATGACGAAACACTGCCGGAGGATCCGTCCTTCCGTATGTTTGCCATGGAATATCTGCCCGGTCAATATGACCAGCGGGCGGATTCCGCAGCACAGTGCGTACAGCTTCTGACCCAGGGAGAACGTCCTCAGGTGGTCAGCGCCAAACTGATTGCCGTAAAGGGTGAGCTTTCTGAAGAAGAATTCCTGAAAATCCAGCATTATCTGATCAACCCCGTGGAATCCAGACGGGCTTCTCTGGAAAAGCCGGAGTCCCTGGATATGAAGGCAGACAGACCGGATGATGTGGCAGTGATACAAGGCTTTATCGGCTGGGATGATGAGGCTATGCAGGCCTATTTTGATTCCATGGGCTTTGCCATGACCCTGTCGGATCTGAAATTCTGCCGGGACTATTTCCGGGATGAAGAGCACCGTGACCCCACGGTAACAGAACTGCGGGTCATCGATACCTATTGGTCCGATCACTGCCGTCATACCACCTTCCTTACCAGACTGGATAAAATTGATATCGAAAAGGGCGCGCTTTCCAAAACCATCCAAGACGCCCTGGCACTGTATTATGAAAGCCGCAATGAAATTTACGGCGAAAATACCACAAGAGACGTTTCCCTGATGGATATGGCACTGGTGGGAATGAAGCTGCTGAAAAAGAGAGGCATGATTCCGGATCTGGATCAGAGCGATGAAATCAACGCCTGCTCCATCGAGGTTCCGGTGACCATTGACGGCAAAACGGAACAGTGGCTGGTTCAGTTCAAAAACGAAACCCATAACCATCCTACGGAAATTGAACCCTTCGGCGGTGCGGCCACCTGTCTTGGCGGTGCGATCCGCGATCCCCTCTCCGGCAGAGCCTACGTTTATCAGGCGATGCGCGTTACCGGTTCGGGAGATCCTACCGTTCCCTTTGAAAAAACCATGGAGGGAAAGCTTCCCTCCCGCAAAATAACAACCGGCGCCGCTGCCGGCTACAGCTCCTACGGTAATCAGATCGGTCTGGCTACCGGTCAGGTAACGGAACTGTACGACCAGGGCTATGTGGCCAAGCGTCTGGAAATCGGCGCGGTCATCGGCGCTTCTCCCAAGGCAAATGTGGTCCGTGAGGTTCCCGCTCCCGATGATGTTATCGTACTGCTGGGCGGCAGAACCGGACGTGACGGCTGCGGCGGTGCTACCGGTTCCTCCAAGGCCCATACCATGGATTCCATTGAAACCTGCGGCGCAGAGGTGCAGAAGGGAAATCCTCCCACCGAACGGAAAATCCAGCGGCTGTTCCGTAACAGTTCGGTTTCTACGATGATCAAGCGCTGCAACGACTTCGGTGCCGGCGGCGTATGCGTGGCCATCGGTGAGCTGGCAGACGGACTGACGGTGGATCTGGACAAAGTCACCAAAAAATATGACGGCCTGGACGGTACGGAGCTGGCCATTTCCGAATCCCAGGAAAGAATGGCCGTCGTGCTGGATCCCAAGGATGTGGATGCCTTTATCGCAGAGGCGGATAAAGAAAACCTGGAGGCAACAGCGGTGGCTGTGGTAACAGAGTCTCCCCGTCTGACCATGCAATGGCGCGGAAAAACCATCGTCGACCTCAGCAGAAGCTTCCTGAACACCAACGGTGTCACTCAGGTGGCAGAGGCCTGCATTACCGCTCCCGATCCCGCTTCCTGCTATCGCAAGGCAGTTCCCGCTGCTCTGGCGGATATGGAAACAGAAACAGCCTTCAAAGAAAACCTGTCCCGTCTGGAGGTCTGCTCCCAGAAGGGGCTTTGCGAACGCTTTGATGCCAGCATCGGTGCAGCCACTGTCCTGATGCCCTTCGGCGGTGTAACACAGCTCACGCCTCAGGATGCCATGGCCGCCAAGCTCCCCCTGCTCCATGGAGAAACGGACGATGCAACCGCCATGTCCTATGGCTATATTCCGGGAATTTCCCGCTGGAGTCCCTTCCATGGTGCGGCCTATGCCGTGGTGGAGTCTCTCTCCAAGCTGCTGGCAATCGGGGCGAATCCTCTGACGGCCAGACTGACCTTCCAGGAATATTTTGAACGTCTTCATGATGTTCCCTCCCGCTGGGGTAAGCCGGCAGCCGCACTGCTGGGTTCTCTGGTGGCTCAGATAAAGATGGGGCTTCCTTCTATCGGAGGCAAGGACAGTATGTCCGGCTCCTTTGAGGATCTGGATGTTCCCCCCACACTGGTCAGCTTTGCCGTTGCCATGACGAAGGCGTCCAAAACCATTTCGGCAGAGTTCAAAAAGAGCGGTTCCAGCGTTATCTACATTCCCGTTCCGGAAGACAAGGAAACGCTGATGCCCGATTGGGAAAAGCTCAAAGCCATGTATCGTGCCGTTTTTGACCTGATGCAGGCAGGAAAGGTTCTTTCGGCATATACCGTCAAGGAAGGCGGTGCGGCGGCAGCCGTAGCAAAGATGTGCTTCGGCAACCGGATCGGTTTTGCCTTTGAAAAAGAACTGACGCCCGCGGAATTGTTTGCCCCGCTGTCCGGTTCGCTGATTCTTGAGCTGGCAGACGGTTCTCTTCCGGATACACAGGTGCTGTTCTATCCTCTTGGCACCACCACGGACACGCAGACCATTACCGTCAACGGCAAGACACTTCCGCTGCAGGAGCTGGAAAATGCGTGGACCGGCAAGCTGGAGAGCGTCTTCCCCGTCAAGGCTGCCTGTCCTGCCAACGACCCTGCAATCCCGCTTTTCACCGAGAGAAATACGGCTTCTCCCGTCATCAGAACCGCCAGACCCAAAGTATTTATTCCCGTATTCCCGGGTACCAACTGCGAAGTGGATACTGCCAGAGCCTTTGAAAAGGCAGGCGCCGAACCGCAGCTTCTGATTGTGCGCAACCTGACACCCGCCGCCATCGAAGAGACAATCGACCGGATGGTGCAGATGATCGGACAGGCTCAGATGATCATGCTGCCCGGCGGATTCTCCGGCGGTGACGAACCGGACGGCTCCGGCAAATTCATTGCCACCACCTTCCGCAATCCCAGAGTTTCCGAGGCAGTCAATACCCTGCTCAAAAAGCGGGACGGTCTGATGCTTGGCATCTGCAACGGCTTCCAGGCGCTCATCAAGCTGGGTCTTGTGCCCTACGGAGAAATTATCGACCTGAAGCCGGACGATCCCACCCTGACCTTCAATACCGTGGGCAGACATATTTCCAGAATGGCTTACACCAGAGTGACCTCTGTCAAATCTCCCTGGTTCTCCATGGTAAAGGCAGGAGATATTCACGCCGTTCCGATCTCTCATGGAGAAGGACGCTTTGTTGCCAATGACGCCATGCTGAAAAAACTGGTTGAAAACGGCCAGGTTGCCACTCAGTATGTAGCTCCGGACGGAACGGTTGCCAATGATATCGAATTCAATCCCAACGGCTCTGTCTGCGCCATCGAAGGTATCACCAGCCCGGACGGACGTGTACTGGGCAAGATGGGACACTCCGAACGAAAGGGAGACAACCTGTATTTCAACGTTCCCTTTGAAAAGGATCAGAAAATCTTTGAAAGCGGCGTTGCCTATTTCAAATAATTTTTCAAATTCCTTTGGGGAGTTTCGCTGTCTGCGGACAGCGACCAGGGGTTCCACCCCATGGACCCCCGCAGCCTTTAAAAAGGCTGTCGAAACTTTTGTATTGGCGAAGCGTTCCGCCGGTCAAAACGTAACCTTTCTGAATTTGCAGGCGGCGTACGCAGGGGCTTTCCGATCGCCTCCCTGCACCCCTTCAGAGGAAAATCTAAATATAACGGTCAAAACGCACCCGCTCCAAAGCGGCGTGTTAACGCCGTGACGAGCGGAAGCCGCGGCAGTAAACTAAGACACGGCGATAACGAGCGGAACGGAGTGGAACAAGGCGCGAATCGTCCTGCGCGATCACGCACCGGAGGCACTCCGATAGGGAGGACAAAAATGAAGGAACGGATGACGTGCTGGTGCATACTGCTTTGTGTGCTGATAGGCTGCGGCTTGTGGGCAGGCTCCGTTCGTGCAGAAAAAACGGAAAAAGGGCATCGGCTGGTGACTGACAGCAGAGGTACCTTTTTCCTTTGGCAGGATGATTCCGGCGGCAGCATAACTGTGTTCCGTGAGGGACAGAGACAGCAGGAGCTAAACACCCAGGGAACCCGGGTGGAAGACCTGCTGATAAACGGTGATGATGTCCGGATTGCTTTCAGATCCGGAGATTTGCTCTGCCTGTTTGACCCGTCCGACGCTGCACAAACATCATGGCTGCTGAAAAATGTTCATCCCAAGGAACATGGCCTGGCCATAACCGACCATGAGGTCTGTCTGGTGGAGGAAAAACAGGAGAAACAGATTGTCTGCTACCGTTCCTTCGGAAGCTCCTACAGTATTGTAGAAACGGAAAGCCGGGTCATCGCCTTGTTTTCTTCTCCCTGCAGCCGTGAGGTGTTTGCTGTGACGGACAGCGGCATTCTGTCACCGGAAACAAATTGTCTGATTCCCTGTGACGTGCCGGTTTTTCCGGTCAGAATCAACAAGGGCGGCTGTGTCGATGCAGAAGGGACGGTCTTTTCCTTCGACGAGACAGCGGGCTTTGTCCGTCAGGGAACCGCTTTGGGAGACAAAGCCTGCTTCCGGAACGGCTTTGTCTATGTGGTCAGGAACCTGTCTGTCTTGCAGACAGATGTAGACGGCAGGATTCTGGCTGAATGCTTCGTTGGAAAGCCAATCGAGGATGCAGCTGCCAGCGGGGATTCTTTGGCGGTGCTGTCCGAAGGCAGGCTGTTGTTTCTTCAGGACGAGGATTTCGTGAAGGTATCGGAGGCTTCCGAAGAACAGCACTCTGTTGTGACGGAAGAAGCTTCGAACGCAGAAAAAACAAGTCAGGAGAAGGAACCGGCGGAGAAAAACACAGGAAAATGGACTGTCGGAATCGGCACCCTTGAAGGAAACACCATTACCGGTCTGCCACTGGATACGACGGTAGCGGCTTTTCGCAAAAGCTGTTTTCTGCAGGAGGGCAGCCTGGTTTTCTGGAATCACCATGGGCAGGAGGTGACCGGCGGTTCCATCGGTACCGGCTGGCAAATAGAATATGCGGTTCCCGGACAGGAAACACAAATTGTGTCCTGCATTGTCAAGGGTGATGTGACCGGTGAAGGAAATCCCAACAAAAAGGATATGGTTCTTCTGGCACAGTTTATGGTCGGCAGCTGTCAGCTGACACAAATCCAGCAGCAGGCAGGAGATGTGACAGGCGACGGAAAGATTGATCTGCAGGACCTTGTCCGGATGCAGAAGTGCAGAGCAATGTCTCCTCAGAAGCTGCCGCCGGATGTATTTCTCTGAAGCCTGAAAATCAGCAGAACCACTAATAATTCCATTCAAAATTTGGCAGGATTATCGGAAACCCGTCTCTTATATGACATATTTTACAAGTATATTCTTTTCGGATTGTGCGGTGAGTAGAAAATCAGCCCACCAAAACGGGCAAATTGGAAAAGCAGGGAAAAAAGGGCAGATTTCCCTGTTTTTTTGTTTGCAAAATGCGGCAAAAAGTGGTAGAATGGTCTCGTATAACAGCTTTTCCTTCCTGCCCTGTCAGAAGGAAAGGCCGGATGAAATATCATCAATAGTTTTGGGAGAGTGATTTGAAGTGGAAAACAAAGTTAGCTCCGTGAAATACGGACTCGGCAAAAAAACGGCTTGTCTGGCTATTACAGCAGCCCTTGCATTGACAGCCTTTGTCGGTATCGGTTCCTCCATCGGTACGCCGAAGGCTGCTGCGGCAGGTGCAGAGGATTACGGTCTTGTCGAAAATATCCAGGACGGTGTGATCCTGCATTGCTTCGACTGGAAATATACCGACATCATTGAAGAGCTGGATAACATCGCCAAAGCCGGTTTCTCAACCATTCAGACTTCACCGGTTCAGCCTGCCGGCGGAACAGGTCCCTGGTACTGGCTGTATCAGCCCACAGCGTTCAGTGTAGCCGAAAACGGTGACCTGGGAACCGCTGCCGAGCTGAAGGAGCTTTGCGAAAAAGCAGAGCAGTATGGCATCAAGGTTGTTGTAGACGTGGTGGCCAACCATCTGGCAGGCGATCATGATGCCATTCAGCAGGATCTGGTGGCAGATGAATACTGGCACGACTACGGTCCCTGCAAACAGTATAGTGACCGTACTCAGGTCATTATGGGCGACATCGGTATGCAGGATCTGAATACCGAAAACACCTATGTACAGCAGGTAGTGGCCGATTATGTCAACAGCCTGAAGGAGCTGGGTGTTGACGGTATCCGCTGGGATGCTGCCAAACACATCGGTCTGCCCAGCGAAGGCAGCGAATTCTGGTCGACAGTCACAGCGTCCGGCCTCTACAACTACGGCGAGATTCTGAATTCCCCCTTTGACGGCGGCGGTACCGATCTGATGAAGGAATATACAAAGTATATGTCTGTTACAGATAATGAATATGGCAGCATGCTTGTTACTGCGTTCAATGCCGGTAAGGTACCCACCGCAGACGGCAACTGGACAGATGACGGCATCAGCCCCAACAAGCTGGTTTACTGGGGTGAGAGCCATGACACCTATTCCAACGAAGAGGGCAGGGACACCAACGCCGTCAGCCAGAATGTCATCGACAAAGCCTATGCGGTAGCGGCAGCCAGAGAGGGAGCTTCTGCACTGTATCTGTCCCGCCCCTTCGCAACCGCCAGAGAGAGCATCCGTGTCGGCGTCAAGGGCAGCACACATTTCAACAGCCCTGAAATCGCTTCTGTCAACCATTTCCATAACGCTATGGTAGGAAAGGCCGAAAAATACGGCAGCTCTGATAACTGTGCGGTGGTAACCCGTGAAAACGGCGGTGCCGTCATTGTCCATGCCAGCGGCAGCGGTGCTGTCAATGTTGAAAACCTGGGCGGTTATGTTCCCGCAGGAACCTATTATGATGAGGTGACCGGTAACGAATTCACCGTAACGGAAACAACCATCAGCGGTACCGTGGGTGCCAGCGGCATTGCGGTTGTCTATGATTCTGACTTCCTCAGCAAGGTTTACGCAGAACCGGATACCGACAGCAATTTTGTCAACTCTCTCAAGGTGACGCTCCATGCTGTTTCCACTGACGACGCCAGATATACCGTTACCGCAGAGGGTGAAAACAGAATGTACGCTTCCGGCAGCTTCAAGGACGGCGACGTTATCACCGTCGGTGAGGAGATGCCCGCGAACAAGACTGCCATCGTAACCCTGACCTGCACCGGAAAGAACGGCAAGGAAGTATCTGCCGTTTATCGTTACAACAAGAAAGAAGACAGAACCATGCCTGACGTAGAAGCCGGCGGCATTGTCTTTGACAACAGCATCGCCAAGTGGAGCAAGATCAATGTCTATGTCTATGATGAGAGCGGTTCCACCACCATTACCAACGAAAAATGGCCCGGTGCTGTCATGACAGACTGTGGCGAGGACTATTACAGCTATCAGCTTCCCGAGCAGTTTGCTTCCTGTGAGCATATCATGGTTATCTTCAACAACGGCAACGGCGACCAGATTCCCGGTGCCATGCAGGATGGTATGACCATGAAATATACCGACAAGAAGCTCTATGACGGTACCAAGTGGATGAATTATCCCGAAAAGACAAAGCCCGTTGAGGAATCCTCTCAGCAGAGCTCTGATGAGTCTTCCCAAACCTCTCAGGCTTCTCAGACCTCTCAGGAAAGCAGCACTTCCCAGGCAGAATCCTCCTCAGAGAGCCAGACATCTGTAGTGATTCCTTCCAACCCGGATTCCAAGCCGGTTTCCACCTCTGACAATACCGCCGGCGTCGCTTTTGCGATTGTCGGAATCGGTTCTGCAGCAGCGGCTGCTTATGTCCTGCTCTCCGGCAGAAAGCGCGAAGAATAATTGATCACCAACCAACGGGTGTACAGGCGAATGTACACCCGTTTTTTGGGCGCTTTCTTTCTCTCACCGCTGCAAACCCGGATTTCCACGGAAGGTCAGCAAAACGGGCGGGGGCTGCTTTTAAAAAATACAAATAGTATATTTCTTTGAATTTCAGTTATAGACTTATTACAATTCGTATATAACTTTTCAGCAAAAAAGACTTGATTTTTTAGGAACATAGTGCTATAATAACAGAGTCGTCAAGAGCGACAGAACAGAATAGTTGGTGTCGATAGCATTGAGGGTCCACCCGTTCCCATGCCGAACACGGAAGTTAAGCTCAATAGTGCCGAAAATACT
>CACYCV010000016.1 GCA_902772955.1 uncultured Ruminococcus sp. | reverse complement strand
GGAGTCCAAGGAGGAGGAAGAATCCAAGGAGGAAGAGGAGTCCAAGGAGGAGGAAGAATCCAAGGAGGAAGAGGAGTCCAAGGAGGAAGAATCCTCTGAGGTTGAGGTTGACGACAGTGTTCTGGCCGTGATCACCATTCAGAAGCCGGATGACTGGGACGCAAGTAAGTTCAGTGTTAAGGTCTTTGATGCCAAGGATAGCAATGCCTATGCCAAGGATGTTACTGTTGGTGACGATGGTAAGGTGACTGTCAAGCTGCCGAAGGCAACAGATGCCGGTGTTGAGTTTGAAAATCCGAAGTTCATTGCCATGGCAAAATCTTCTGCTTCTCATAAAAACGTACAGACAGCAGAAAAAGAGGTTGACGGTAATAAGTCCTACACAATTGAGTGGAGCGAGGATGCAAACAAGTTTGTTCTGAATGAAGTCTGATGATAGAGGTATAGTGTCATGCAAGGGTACGGCTGAATGGTCGTGCCCTTTTTTGTCCGTCATAGAAAAATACAAGCACCTCCATTTCTTTCATAATCAACCGGGTTTTTCTGTTTTTGGCGCATAGCGGCCAAAAACAAGGGGCATACTAATAGCACAACGAAAGCTTTGACGGATGCGTATGCAGCGTGATCCGGGATACTTTCGGAAATGGCAGTTTTTGGAGGTGCAGTGATGAATCAAACAAAGCACAGCGGAAGATCCGGAGGGAAAAAGCCTTCCAGAGGTTCGATTGGTTTTTATATTGCCCTGGCGGTATGTCTGGTAACGGTGGCGGGGGCGGCATGGACCACATACGGCAGGATAGCCCGGGAAGAACCGTCAGAGGAAGAGCCTGTTACAGTATCGGATCTGCCGGCTGCCGGTGATGTGAGCGGAGAGAGCTATGAAAAATCCCTGCCGCAGGAGGAATCCGCAGAGCAGGAGACATCTGAAGAAAATCAGACAGAAAACAGCCCGTCACCGGAACCTTTTATAAGTACGACGGTTGAATCCTCCGAAGAGGAGAAGTCTGTAGGCTTTCCGGTCGAGGACGGGACGGTTCTGAGGCCGTACAGCATGACCGAACTGAAATATTCCAAAACCACGGCGGACTGGCGAACCCATCGGGGGACTGATTTTGCAGCCAAACAGGGTACAGCCGTCAAAGCAATGGCAGACGGAACGGTTACAGCCGTAGAAAAGGATCCCTTATATGGCAATATCATAACCATAGAACACGAGGGCTTTACGGCACGGTACTGTGGTCTGAGTGAAAAAGCGGTTGTACGGAAGGGCGATCATGTCAAGGCGGGAAGTCCAATCGGGTATATAGGCGTTGTCCCTTGTGAAATGTTGGAGGAAACGCATTTGCATCTGGAAATTCTCCGGGACGGACAAGTGTCTGATCCGATGACGCTATTGGCAGCACCTCCGTGCGGGTGACCCCGCGGGCGCGCTCCACTTCGTTCCGCTTGGTTTTGCCGTGTCTGACTTTACTGCCGCGGCTTCCGCCCCTCACACCCCTTACGGGGTGCTCCGGGGTGGTTCTTTTTTGACCGTCAGAACGCTTCGCAGAGATAAAAGTTTTCGCACTCCGCAGAGTGCGAAATTCCAAAGGGGCTTGGGGGGCGAAGCCGCCAACTTATGATGAATCAGCGTTGGGAGAAGGTACAGCCACAGAAATTCTGACGATAGAGATGATAGACGGCGGAAAGCTGAATGGAACGCTGGTAGCCGCCTTTCTTTTTGAAGTCGGAAAAGAGATAGGGTACACCGGTTTGCTGGCTGATTTCCTGCCCGATGGTGTTGAGCACGGTACTGTCTTTCTGGGGACTGATGGATAAGGTGGTGGTAAAATAGTCAAAGTGCAGCTTTTGTGCGGTCAGGGCGCTTTCTGTCAGACGAAGACGATAGCACTGGTGGCAGCGTTTCCCTCGCTCCGGCTCCTGTTCCAGACCTTTGGCCATGTCATAAAATCGTTCCGGTTCATAGGTGCCCTCCAGAAAGCTGACCTCTGGACACATTTCGTGAATCAGCCGCTTGATTTCCTCTACACGGTGCCGGTATTCCGCTTCGGGAGAAATGTTTGGATTATAGTAAAAAACGGTGATCTGAAAATACTGCTGCAGATATTCCAGAACATAACTGCTGCAGGGGGCACAGCAGGCGTGGAGCAGCAGAGTCGGCCTGACACCGGAGGCGGCGATCTGCCGAAGGGTTTCATCCAGCATCAGCTGATAATTGGTTTTATTGGCAGGCATAAAAAAACCTCGCTTCTGTAATGTTGTAACAGGAAAGCCGCACCTTTCAATA
Source organism: uncultured Ruminococcus sp. (assembly GCA_902772955.1). GTDB lineage: Bacteria > Bacillota > Clostridia > Oscillospirales > Acutalibacteraceae > UBA1213. The sequence goes on along the minus strand of CACYCV010000016.1, from coordinate 20,266 downwards.
AGGGTGCGGCTTATTTTGAGAAAAGTCGTTCGGAACCGCTGCATCAATGATGCCTTGCGGCTCAGAGCTTTCTTAATCGACAGTCAGGATCAACTGCAGCAGTTCTTCCGGGGATTCCGCCAGATGAACGGCGCCGGCAGCGATTAATTCCTGAGGACTGCGGAAGCCCCATCGGACACCGCAGAAGGAAATGCCGGCATTGGCGGCGGTATATACATCTACATCACTGTCGCCGATGTAGACGGTTTCCTCAGGACGAAAACCAAGGCCTTGCATAATGCCCAGTGCTCCGTCGGGAGAGGGCTTGCGTTCACAACCCTCCCGCTTGCCCCAGACAAAGGAAAAGGGAGCCTTCGGAAACAAAGCCGAAACAATTCGATTGGAAAAAGCGTCCGGCTTATTGGAATTGACCGCAAAGGCAATGCTCCGGCGGTTCAGCTCTTCTAAAAGAGCGGGGATGCCGGGATACGGTTTGGTGTGGTCCAGGCAATGTCGGGTGTAATATTGATTGAAATCGGCAACAATCTCCTGCTTGACAGCGTCTGTATAGCGGCTGTCAGGTGCACCGGCCGCTCTGTCTGTCAGAACGGAGAGGCCGCTGCCTACCATCATGCGGTAACGATCTGTAGAATGAACGGCAAAACCTTGACGTGCGATGGCATGATTCATGGCTTCTGCCAGATCCTCCAGGGAGTCAATCAAAGTGCCGTCCAGATCAAAAATACATAGCTTTTTCATGGAACTCTCTTTTCTTATTTTTTCTTCAGACCGTTTTTCTTTCTGACAGCCAGCTTGTTGTTGCCGCCGGGCAGGCCGGTGGTGTTTTCTCCGCCTCCCAGGGAAGCGAAGGGAAGCTTTTTGTTGCGCAGCATCAGGATCATGGCCAGCGCAATAATGACCAGAATGGAGGAAATGACGGAACAGAAAACAATGTCTGAAATGTTCGGGGTGGTAATGTCGAAATCAATATGAATATCTGTGCCTGACAGCGTCAGCGAAAGATCGTCGCCGCCGTTTTTGTTCAGGTCGGACTCGGCACTGCCGTCCGGGGAATGATAGGTGAACTTTTTGATGATGTCGCCGCTGCGGTTTTTCAGATGATAGTAAACAGGGGTATCGATGTTTTCGCCCACCAGCAAGGAAGAGAGATCCATGCGTTCAGAGTAATGCTTCATGGTGCGCAGCTGCATGAACTGTGCCTCATTGGTGATATGGATAGTGTTTTTTCCGCTGAGGATGTTGGAAAAGGCTTCGTTGAGGGCTTCGGCGGAGCTGGTTGTCTGAAACCGGCAATACCACCTGTTGCCGACAAATTCCTTGATAGCGCCGTATCCGTGTTCGTCCAGGTAGGTCTGTGCGTGCTGGGCGGCCCGTCCGTTGATGTCTCCCTCGGGAAACCAGAAGGTGATGGTTTTCTGGATCATATCGTTTTCCTGGGGAATGGATTCGATTTCAATGGATTCTGCCTTGTACTGTACGCCGTCATTGATGCGCAGCTTTATGGTAGATTCGTTAAATTTGACAGCGCAGAGCTTTCGGGGATTGTTTTCGTCCAGGGTTTCGTTGACAATGCTCCATTCGCTGTCTTTATAGACCTGACAGTCACTCAGATCGTTGGTATCCTCTACATTGTAAACATATTCAATGGGAACCGGCTGTCCTTCGTTGCCGATATAGTTGGAAAAATCCAGGATTTCCTCCAGAGAATTCTGCTCTGCCAGAACCGTGCTGCCCTTTTCCTGGTTTTTGTATTCCAGCTTGCTGTCGTTGGTGTACAGGAGCTTGGCGGTAGCGTTGCTGAGATTGGTCTGATCCTTTCGAAGCAGCTCTACGGTAACCATGTAAACGCTTTTATCCTCGCTGAGCGGCCAGGAGGGTTCTGCTGCGGAGACAGTCTTAAAATAGTTGGTAATTTCCTCCGGAGCCTGGTCGTAGGTGGCTGTGTCAAGATAGAAGATGACTTTCCGGTCAAAATTGGCTTTATCTTTATTGCGCTGGGTTTCGATGCGGATTTTCTGAATGGGATAGCCGGACAGGGTATTGACTGAGATAGACGGTCCTGTCTGCTGACTGACCTGGTCAAAGGAAACAGAGGTACTGGTCTCATTGGTGGTAAAATCGAAGTCCTTGAAGCCCTCTTTTCTGGCGCCGTCAGTGATCCAGCCCATGACCAGATCGGAGCTCTGGAAGTCTTCGTGAATTTGCCAGCCCTTTGTCATAGTAGAGTCCGGGTGAGAAAGGGTAATGGTGGAGGATTCTCCCATCAGGGAGTCCACCGTGTCCTGGTATTTTTTCTTGCTGTCAAAAACAAGGGAAAAGATACAGTGAATCCTTCCGTCGTCCTTGCGGGTGTAGGTCAGGGAATCAGGCTTGTGATTTTTGATGACGGTTTCCAGATTGCTGGCGGCTTCGGAGCCGGGAGCAATCACACTGGTGGGAAAAATCATTTCAATGGTGCGCACTCCCGAAATGTTATCTCCCTTGCCGGTTACGGTGAGAGTGGTATGTACTTCAACGCTTTCCTTCTGTTTATTCTGACAGGAGGGAAGGATAAATATGGCAATCAAAGCAATCACTGCCAGTAAAACGGTGCGAATGAATTTAGACAAAGCCATCACTTCCTGTTATATTTTGCTGTCTTCTATTTTACTATCTTTCATTTATAATGTAAAGGGGTTTCTGTCATGGAAAATGGAGTTTTTTTCAGGAAATTTTTGGGCGGCGGCGCCTCAGAACAGACAGGGGGCAACAGAAAAAAGGATTCAGAATACTGTCTAAAACAAGTTTCTGAAATTTAGACTATATTTACAAATTTACTATTTAGAGTTCAAAATGGTTACAAAAATGAAATATTGTTGTTGACTTTTGGGGGTGTCAATGATAGAATACACATAAGACTTGTCTTTATGAAGCAGATTTTGTTTAGTTTTGATATATTGATGCGGGTTGTTTAATTTCGAACGGTAAGGAGCAATGAACCATGACGAAAAAAATACACAAACGAGTGATGATTGCAGTGGCGTTCCTCTTATCCCTGGTGGTGCTTCTGACGGCGTTCCCCATCCGGTATCAGGAATCCATGAAGGCCAATGCGGCGGGCAGCGGCAGCTTCCATATTTACTTCCGTCCCGGCAAGGATACATCAAAGGGCTGGGCTAATGACTATGTTCATTCTCAGGGCTACAAGATCTATGTGTATGTGTACGGTTCCTCCGGGTTGGCAGAGATGGACGAAACCGAAGACGGCCTGTATCACTATGCGGTTGCTTCCAAGCCTTCTGGTATTATATTCGTGCTGAATACGGCGCCTGCATGGGTGGGCAATGATACGAATGTTTATCACACTGACAACTGGAGACGTACCAATGCGATTACCAGTCTGGGCAATAATAATACCATCTACTACATCAATGGCAACGATAATACATCAAAGCGCAAAACCACCGGTACGGACGGCACCTATACGGTATATCAGCCAATCAGCGGCAGCACCACCAAGCGTGTCTATTTTGATGCTACCCTGTCCAAGCTGTCCTACAGAAAGGATACGGGCAACTATTCTGTCCTGAATACGGTTGCCAACAGTATGCCGGATCCGGACGGAAAGCTGTACTACTATGTGACGGACGCCAGCGGTAACAATAATTATGCCGGCGAGATGATCCGTGAAGGGACATCCGATCTGTATTATGTGGATATCAATCCTGCGGTCCAGCAGCGGATCCGCTTTACCGCCTGGTGTCAGCCAAACAGCGAGAATAAAGCAGGCAGCGGCTGCGGTACTGACATGCACTCCATTCCTACCGATCTTGAGAATCCTACCTTCTATGCCGATACCGGTGATGCCAGTGTTTACGAAAGCGGCAACCGCGGGGGCTACTGGGCGGAAAAAGGAACACTCAGAAATGCGGAAAGCTATAAAAACGGCAATATCGTTCCGCTGACCTCCGGAACCATGACACAGACTGACGATATTCTGTATCTGAATTCCACCTTCTATGATTATTATACCGACTATGAGCTGAACGGCAACAACCGTAAGGACTACCCGGTTGCAAACCTTACCGGTGGACTGGCTTCCTACCGGCACTGGGTTCCCTTCCGCCAGTTTGCGCAGGCAACCAGTGATTACTACAGTTTACCTATCAATTCCGTTGACGCCAAAAATACGATTTATACCGGTCACTATCAGCCGACGGTTGATGACTGGGGCTACCCCTTCAGCGGGATTGCCAGTACACTCGGTCTGAGGGGTTGGGATGCCAATGCGCAGTCCTTCCAGGTCAATAACAACTCCTGTAAGACAATGGACAGCAATACGACAGCTGCTCAGGCGATCTATTACCGCTATGCGACTCAGAACATTCTGAATCCCACCCTCCCTTCGGACGGAAACGGCGGGTACGGCGCACCTTACCTTTACAATTCTTCCGTTGTTCTGCCTCAGTTCAACGAGGAATTCCTGACAGGAACCAACTCCAAAAATACTGTGCTGGGTGAGGTTTATCACAATGTAGCCTTCCCCTTTACCAAGGTTGACCGTGACGACAACGGCGTTTATTACTGGTCCTTCGACAGTGCGGCTACCACATTGAAAATGAAAACCAACCAGGATACCGGCAGCAAGTACAATTTCTTCCTGGATACCGTCTCCCAGGCAACCATCACGGATAGCCAGGGCAAGCAAACAGAGGCTTCCCGTGCTGCCGCGGAAAAAATTGAAAATGACCGTGTTGAAACGCAGAAAGACCGTGACAGTTCCTCCTGGTCCAAGAACCTGATCAGTGCCGGTACAACCAAAAACGCAGATCAGGGAGACTATCCCTCCAATAAGTATGGTTTCTTCCCACTGAATGACACCAGTGTTTCCGGCAGCAGCTCCACTCCCGCCGGACAGAAATACAACTACGGCTTCGGCACCAAGATTGAATTCGAGTTTGGTCTGACCTCTGACGGTAATGTCAAGGATCGTGACGGAAATAAGGTTCCGATTACCTTCAACTTCTCCGGTGACGATGATATCTGGGTCTATATTGACGGCAAGCTGGTGCTGGATATGGGCGGTGACCACGGCAGAACCTCCGGCTGTATCAACTTCTCCAGAGCGAATTCCTACGACTATTACTATTCCTACAAGGTAGACGGAACGGACAACATTCAAATCTGTCACAGCAACGTAGGCGGCCAGAAGACCATGGTGAGTGAGGTCAAGCATAGTGCTAACTTCGGTACCACCTATTCCAACCTGGACAAGGTTGATAATCCCACCACCAACAGCCTGATGTCTGCGCTGGGGCTGACGACTACAGACCAGATCAATGAATTCTACTCCACCGAGCATACCCTGACCTTCTACTACATGGAGCGCGGTATGTGGGAGTCCAACATGAGAATGCAGTTCAACTTCCCCGATCATGATATTCTCCAGATTGACAAGGAGGTTGACACGACCACCAATCACGTGGCTCAGGACTTTGTTGACTTCTTCTCAGATGCGCCTTATTACTTCAAAATCCAGAATCTGGTAACCCATTACGGACCTCAGCAGGGGACAGAGGGGGAAATCCAATCGGTAACCTTTGCCAAGGACTTTACCGGTACCTTAGCTCCTGAAACCGACTCCAATGTGTTTGAAAGAGCGGCCGATCCTCTGAACGGGAGCAACTGGACTGCCAAGTATCTGGCTCATTACGTTAATGAAAACCGGAGCTACACAGACAAACGATGCGGTACGTTTACCTCTGACAGCGGCAGTACGGTCAATGTCGAAGGAAAAACCTACCTGACCTTCCGTGCCTATTCCGACTCCGGAATCAGCTCCAAGCTGATTTATGTCAAGCTGACAGACAGCAGCGGCAATTCTATTGACGGCCGTCTGACGGATCAGCCCTTTACAGCCGGATCCTGGAACACCCTGAAATTTGATATGCCGGCGATCACCGGCGGCTTTACGCCCAGTGCGTTGGCTTCTGTCAGTGTGGAGTATGACAGCACAGGCAATAATACTTATGAGCAGCCTACCATCTATTTTGATGATTTTGTTTTCAAATCCAATGCTGTTACCGCCGATGTGGGCTTTGTCATCAATCAGTCCGATATCAAGGACTATGGCTCGGCCTACGGCGACGACGGTACCCCCGGTACGGATCCTGCACTGAAACCGGCTTCCAATGCACACTACAGCTACGCCAGCGATCCTACCAAAACCTATGCCATGGAAAGTGACGGCACCCTGGCTATCAAGAAGGGTGAGACCATCCGGTTCAGCGATCAGTTCCGCCGCGGCAGCTACTTGTCCCTGACAGAGCAGCTCACACCCGCTCAGCAGCAGCTATACACGGTACAGTGGACGATTTCCGAAAAGGATGAGCCGGTACTTAGTTATCAAGATGGCACAAAGGTGACAGGCGCATCCAGTACGGCACTGGAGGGCGTGGGTCTCAGCATCACCGATAACCGTGTCGAACAGAAGGACGAACACAGCGGCGGCAGTATCAATGACTATGTGGCTGCGGCGCGTCCTACCGGAGAATCGATTGTGTTCCGTTCCTATGAAAATCCCGATGCGGCCGTCAGCATTGATCTGAAGGCTACCTTTACCAACATTGTCAATACCAACTCCCTGAAGGTAACCAAAAACAAGGCGGGGGACGATGATCTCACCGGCAGCTATACCTTCTATGTTGTTTTCTCTGATGTGGGCGGTATTGGCCTGACTAATTCTCAGGGCGAGTCCACGGTTGTCAAAGGCCCCTATTCCCTGGGTCAGACCGAGTATATTGAGTTTTCCGGTATTCCGGTCAACACCACCTATACCATTCATGAGGTAATTCCCACAGACGGCTCTTCTCTGGATAGTGTCCTGGTCAATAACACAGCAAAAGACTTCACGACAAACACCCTCAGGATTGGCAACACCACGCTGAATACCAAATCCGTGACAGGCGTGATTCCGGTAGCGGGTGTGGATACCTCCACTGCGCCGGATGTAGTCTTCAGAAACAAACTGAAGGAAACGATTTCCCTGAGTGTCACTAAGAAGTGGAGCAATGTCCGCAGCGCAACAGTTCCGGATACCGTTTATCTCCAGCTGCAGTGTTCCGCGACCCCCAACGATGCTTCCTCCTGGATGGTAGTTTCCGGGTATAACAAATTTGCCCTGTCCCTTACAGCATCCGATTCTCATACCGGAACGGTGGGAACGGATAATGAGATTACCTGGACAAAGACAATTTCCGGCCTGGATAAATATGCTTCCGGCACCACCCCGTACTATTATCGTCTGAAAGAGTATGCTTCCGACGGTACCACCCTTCTTGATCACAATGGCAGCTTCAATGTCAACTATTCGGTGACATACAATAATCCGGTAGTTTCTACTGCCGCAGAAAATAACCGGAAGCTGACGGCAACCAACACCTACAGTGCCATTGTGATGCCTGAAACAGGTGTGATTCCCCTGGTTGATTTTCGTGTCATCGGTGTAAGCGCTGTTGGATTAGCAGTGATTGCCCTGTTGATATACAAAAGAAAATTACAGTTAGCAGCTGTCACAAATGATGAAAAGAGGGGGCATCACGACAAATAAACTCGATGATATGATGTTGTAATTCAATATGGCAGTACGATAGTCGTGCGGATCGCCTGCCATATTAAAACCGACCCGCACGACAATCAACAAAAACTGGAGGTAAACCGAATGAAAAAGAAAACAGTCAAAATGGCAGGCGTCGCAGTAATGTCGATGGCGATGCTTCTTTCCATGGGCGCTCTGGCAATGCCTGTCAGTGCCGCGGGAACAGCTCTGGCGGAGAATTCAAAAATCACACTCAACGATACGGCTATCGTAGTGAAGGGCGCCACCCAGGGCAAATATACCCTCTACAAGGTTGCGGATGCTATCAAAGGTAATGACGGCTCTATTAACTATTCCATTGCTTCTCAGTACGCGGATGTGTTGCACCTGAAGAGCGGCCTGGTTTCCACAAAGGCAGTCATCACTGACGGCGATCTGACGATTCCTAAACATACTGCCCTGAAGACCATGACCGGACATAGTGCGCAGATTGAAGCGGTTGCAAAGAAGCTGATGGCAAAGGCGTCAGACGCCACAAAGGTCAGCGAAGCTACGATTGAAGGCACAACAACGTCTACTACTCTGGATGTTACCGTGGCCGGCTATTATCTGATTCTTGGCGATACCAACGCCATGACACAGCCGATTCTGGTTTCCATTCTTCCTGACGAGAACATTGCTCCCGTTAGCGTGAAGAATGCAGAAATCCCCTTTACCAAGGCAATTACCAAAATTACGAATGCCAACTCCACGAACAACCTGATCGGCACAGACAATGAAAACAACGCAGGCGGTACCGGTATTTCTGAGAAGAACGGCGTAGTCCAGTACACACTTTCATCCGTTTTCCCGAAGTATGATACCGATGTCACCGCTCTGGCAGATGATTATACCATTACGGATATTCCTGAGGATTCCATTCTCATTCAGAATGATACCATCAAGGTTTATGTGAATGATAGCACTGTTGCAACGAATGCAACGGAAGGCGAGGATACAAACTTCACACTGACGACCGGTGTTACGAAGGCCGGCCTGGAAGCTACCACGACTAAGCTCGGACTGACAAAGGACGGCAAGTTTGTTGACACAGTTACTACAGACGGTACCGGCTTCCAGATCGTGTTTGACGATGCTTTTGTCATTGCTCATCGCGGTCAGAAAGTGGAGGTTGTATTTGATGCAAAGGTTGCCGAAAATCCGGATGTAGATACCAACTCCAACGATAACGGCGCAACCCTGTCCTACAGCAACAACTACTTTACCGGCAAGGGCAGAATTGCTGACGAAAAAGGCCCCGATGATTCCGATGAGCCCGATGGTAAGCCCGAAGAGTATCCCGACGAACCCAAGGTTGTCCCGGATGATGCAAAGATTTATACTTCTATGATTACCATCAATAAGGAAGATCCTGACGGAATTGCTCTGAAGGGTGCTGTTTTCGGTCTGTATAACGGCGAAACTCTGATTCAGCAGATCGGTTCTGCCGCAGCCGAAATCGAGGATCCTGATAATCCTGGCCAGATGATAGCAAATCCTGCTTATGTTTCCACCTTTACTTTCAGCGGACTCGGCGATGGTACCTATACGCTCAGGGAAATCACAGCTCCTGACGGTTATTCCACCGTTGCTGATTCCACCGTTACCATCACTGCCAATAAGGATGCTACCGTTGCTGCCATGTATGCCGGCAGCTTTGACAAGACCAATAATGGTACTGTAACCATCGTTGACCAGCCCACTCAGTCTCTGCCCGGCACCGGTGGAATCGGTACTTATCTCTTCACCATCGGTGGTGCAGCTATCGTCCTGCTGGCAGGCGTTCTGTTCGTTATCTACATGAAGAAGAGAGCTTCTGAAGAATAATTCCTTGCTGCTCTGAATATTAATCTGCTCCCGGCTTTCCGGGAGCGGGTTTTCCAAAGGACTTGAGAGGCTTCGAGTCCTTCGGAAAGCCCCTGAAAGGATTTTTGATCGTGAAAGCGTCCAGAAAAAAGCATATTATCATCATGTCTGTTATCGGACTGGTTTATTTTCTCGGCGTTGCCGCCATTATTTATCCGATCATCGGCAATATGTATGCTGCCAACTCCTCCAAGTCGACTATCAAATCCTATGAAAAAGCCGTGGAGATGATGCCGCCCCAGGAGATCAGAGATAAATTCAGTGAGGCCAACCAATACAACCGGGATCTGGCGGAAGGAATCTATGAGGACGGCTTTCAGACAGCACTGAACGGTGAACAGGACCTGATGTGCTATGTGGATTATCCAAAGCTCCATATCTATATCCCCGTTTTTTACGGGACTTCCACCGAGGTGCTGAAAAAGGGCTGCGGCTGGCTGGAAAATACCTCTCTGCCGGTTGGCGGAACCAGTGTTCATGCCGCTATTTCCGGACATACCGGACTGCCGGAAGCGGAAATGTTTTCTCATCTGGACCAGGCGTCCGAAGGGGATCTGTTCCTCATCCATGTCCTGGACAGGATACTGGCCTATCGGGTCGATCATATTGAAACGGTAAGGCCCAATGATACCAAATTTCTGGAAATTGTTCCGGGAGAGGATCATGTGACCCTGCTGACCTGTACACCCTACGGGATCAACGACAAACGTCTTCTGGTACGGGGGGTTCGGGTAGATTATGAATCTCCGGACAGCGAGGAGTCCGGGGTTGAAGAAATCCGTCAGGAAATCAGTTCCTCAGCCGACCGTGTGGACGAAAACCTACAAAAACAGATTAACCGGAATATGACCATCGTTACCGTCATCGTAGTGGTGGCAACTGTACTGTTTGTTGCGGCCTGCCTCTGGCTGGCTGGTATTACAAAGTACAGATCGGCCACTCCGAAGTATGAAAAGAAAAAACGATCGGAGGAAGCGCATGACGAAGCGAAAAAAGAATAAATTTCTCCGGCGGTTGCCCTTAGTCGGCATTTTTTTGCTGTTGGTGCTGGGTGTCAGCTTCTTTCTCTATCCGATTCTCAGCAACTGGGTGACGGAAAATTCTGCCAAGTCCGCCATCAAAGCTTATGATGAGGCAGTGCAGAAGATGGGTTATGACGCGATTAACCGTTTTACCCAACAAGCGGAAGAGTATAACCGGGCTCTGGCACAAAACGAAGTCAAGAAGGTGTCATCACTGGACTACGACAGAATGCTGGCGGTTACCGATGCCATCGGTTATATTGAAATTCCCAAGATCGGCGTTTATTATCCGATTTATCATGGATTGTCCGATAGTGTCCTGCAAAAGGGCATCGGACACATGGAGGGTTCATCCCTGCCGGTTGGCGGCCAGAATACCCACTGTGTTCTGGCAGGGCATACCGGCTTGCCCAGCTCCAAGCTTTTTACCGACCTGGATACCCTGACCCAGGGGGATCTTTTCTATATTCATGTACTGGATAAGGTGATGAAATACCGTGTGGACCAGATCAGGGTAGTATTGCCTTATCAAATCCAGGAAGTGGGCATTGAAAAGGATAACGATTATGTCACCCTGGTTACCTGTACTCCCTATGGCGTCAACGATCACCGTTTGCTGGTGCGCGGTACCCGTGTGAAGGAGTCCACTGTCAGGATGGAGGAGGCTCCCAACTGGCCGGTGTATCATGAGGAAGAAGTGGTGGTGCCTGTCCGTACCGTAGTATGGTACTCTGCCACCAGTGTTATCGTGATTGTGATTGTGGGAGTATTGGTGATTCTGCTGTTCCCCACCATTCATAAGCGACGTAAAAACAAGTCAGCCAAAAATACGGCTGTGTCAGATACGGCCGAAGGAAATAACGAATCCCCTCACGACAGTGAGAAGGATCAGGAGGAATGATCAGCTATGAAAAAGAATATGACCGCTAAAATATGGGCGATACTTCTGATGCTGTGTGTGCTTTGTACCGGTTTATCGGTTTCCGTGCTGGCAGAAGAAACAGATCGGAAGATCGGATCCATCCATATTAAAACCGCTCCCTTTGCGGCAGGCACCAATCTGGCTTTGTGCAAGGTGGGAACCTATCAGGAGGGAGCCTATATCCTGGATGAGCCTTTTAACCAGAGCGGTGCGGATATGACAAACCTGACAGAGGCGTCTGCTTCCAAAGCAGCTGCCGAAAAGCTGACAGCCGTCGCAAAAGAAAAAGAGGAGCTATCTTTGGTTGGTGTGATGGATGAGAACGGCGCTGTCACTTTCAGTAATATCGATGCGCTGGATACCCTCTATCTTGCCTATCAGATTAACAATGAGGATATTGTCCGTGTCAGTCCCATGCTGATCGTTCTGCCCTATTATTCCGGTGCCGTCGGAGTGCTTTATACAGCCGATATTCTGGCTAAATATGAGGATGTTCGTGTAACACCTGTCAAAGGCGCCGTGATTCTGAACAAAGTAGATTCTGAGGGAAAATCCCTGGCAGGCGCCGCTTTCCGGGCGGAGAAAAAGCACTATTTCCAGGAGGGAGAAGAAGTCCCCGCAACGGCTCTCAAGGACGACCAGGGTTCCTTTGTCTGGAAGACATTGTCTGCCTCTCTTAGTACCAATCAGCAAGGTCAGATCGTGATAGAAAATCTTCCCGTCGGCGCCTATCGCTTTATCGAAACCAAGGCTCCTGCCGGCTTTATTCTGGATACAACCCCGGTAGAGTTCGTTATTGATAAGCCTGGTACCATCCGGAAGGATGCCGATCGTTATGTCAAGCAGGACGGTGATCCGGTGATCCTGACGATCAAAAACAAGCCGGAGGAGCGTTCAGAGATCATCGAGGAATCCAGCACTCCCGAAACCTCCAAAATCAAACCGGATGGGCCGCCTACAGATACCGGCGACACCGACAGCACGAAAAAATATATCATCATCGGCGTAGTAGTCGGGGTTTCCCTGGTTGCGGTGATCCTGCTCTTTGTTCTTGGCAGAAAGAAAAAAGACCGGGAAGATGATGAGGGATAACAGGATCATGAAATAATGATATCATGCGGAGCCGACATGCGGTTCCGCATTTTTTTGGGGGAAGTTTTATGAACATTACGGAAAAAGATCTTTATATGACTCTGCAGAACACCCGCCAGCCCATCATACTTTATGGAACAGGCAATGGCGCCGATAAGGTATTGGACGAGCTGCAGCGGCGCAGGATTTCTGTCAGCGGAGTGGTGGCCAGTGATGCATTTGTCAGAGGGCAGAGCTTCCGGGAGTTCCCGGTGCGGCGTCTTTCGGAGGTCGAGGGAGAACGTCCTCTGCTGCTGATCTGCTTTGGTTCAGAGAGGCCTGAGGTGCTGGAGCATTTGTTATCCCTGACCGAAGGTTTCCGTGTGCTTTGTCCGGTGATGCCTGTGTATGGGGACACGCTGTTTGACAGAGAGTATTTTGAAGCGCATCGTTCCCAATTAGAGGAGGTGTGCGGCTTGCTGGCTGATCCAGCTTCGGTGAAGGTGTTGGAGCAGATTATCAATTTCCGCCTGAGCGGGGAGCTTTCCTTTCTTACGGCAAGCTATAGCTCCAAGGAGGAGGCTTTCCGGAAGCTGCTTTGTCTCGGGGAAGAGGAAAGCTATCTGGATCTGGGTGCCTACCGGGGTGATACGATCGAAGAATTTCTGTATTATACCGGTGGAAAGTACCGACAGATTACAGCGCTGGAGCCGGACACCAGAACCTATCGCAAGCTCAGGGAACAGGAAGGTCACCTGTCCCATACCCGCTTGTTTCACATGGGCATCTGGAAAGAGGATACCGAATTGCCGTTTGAGGATACTTTGGGCAGAGGCTCCTCGATTCAGGACAGGGGCAGCAGCAGACTGGTTGTGACCACCGTGGATACCCTGTATGCCAGACAGCGGCTGACTTATCTGAAAGCGGATGTGGAAGGGGCAGAGGAGGAAATGCTGCTGGGGGGACAAAGGGTGATCGCCCGTGACAAGCCCAAGGTGAATCTTGCCCTGTACCACCGCAGTGAGGATCTTTTCAAGCTGCCGCTGCTGCTCAAGAGCATTCAGCCTGAATACCGGATTTTTCTGCGGCAGCATCCCCACATTCCGGATTGGGATCTGAATTTGTACGGAATCTGATGAATCGGCTTCCTCTCCCCACGCTCCTTACGGAGCGCTCTGGAGCGATTTTCTTTTGACCGGAAGGACACTTCGGTAAGACTTTGCCTTAGTTTTAACTTTCCTCATGAATTTTCACTCCGAAGGGGTGCAGGGGGCGACCGGAAAACCCCCTGCGTACACTGGACGTGTTTCCATCTCTAATATCCAACGCTTTGTATAATCGGAAAAAAAGTGCTTTACTCAACGATAAAGCCAGATATGAAACGAATCTGTCACGTCCTTCGTCCCCGTGACTAAACACCTCCTTTGACTCGCCTATCGGGGGCTTTCCGGTCGCCCCCGTACCCCTTCGGATACAATTTGAGTTTATGGAAAACTATTATAGGCTGCTACAGTCGCCCCCGTACCCCTTTGGATACAATACTATTTTGATTTTCCATTTCCTCAATTCCATATTTCAAATTGCTGTCAATTCGCGGCGGAGTGTTTCCGCCGGCTGACAACCATCTGACAACCATCTGACAACCATCTGACAACCGGTTGGATACCCAGTTTAGTTTAGGTTAGTTTAGGTTAGTTTAGGTTAGGTAAGGTTAAGTTAAGTCAGGTTAGATGAGACAAGGAAAGAAAAAGGTAGTGTGTGTCCGGTTCTTTTCGGAACTCCGAGTTTTTTTGACGGAGGTTTTGCAGACACACACAACCTTTCTATGAATCATCCTTTTCAAAACGATTTCTGCGCCGGAAAGCACCCTTCTTTCTGCGGTACATACGATAGAATGGAGGGATGTTTATGAATGCGTGTGAATTGACGGCATCCATTACGGCACTTGCCAATGTGATTGCCAGTCATTATGACGACGATACCCTGGGAATCCTGGCACTGATCCTTACCCAACTGGGGGACACACTGGCGACCATTGCTGCCCAGAGAGCCATTTGCTGTCCGCCTGAATCAAAGTAAGCCTTGCATTCTGCCCAATATGACAGGCTGCGATTGCTTTTCCTGTCAACGAACGAGCCGTGCTTTTGAAAATAAGCTCATTCTGACCGTTTCGGTCTGAGTGAGAAGCGAAAAAACAGCCGCAAATCGGAATAGAAACCTGATTTGCGGCAATACTTTTTGCAGCAAAACGGTGGGAGGAGAATCAACCATGGAACTGATCAAGCTGATATTGACAGCATTGCTTTCGGTGGGAATTCTGTTTGTGATAACAAAACTGATCGGTCATAAGCAGGTGGCACAACTGGATTTGTTTGACTACATTACCGGGATCACCCTAGGGTCTATCGGGGCAGAGATGGCAACAGAGCTGGAAACGGCATGGAAGCCGCTGACGGCAATGGTGATTTACGGTGCCGTTACGATTCTTCTGAGTATGGTTACAGGAAAATTTCCCCGCACCAGAAAATATATCAATGGCTCTCCCACGATTCTGTTCAATGATGGGAAGCTATATCGGAAAAATATGAAAAAGGCGAAGCTGGAGTTGAGTGAATTTCTGATGCTGTGCCGACAGGAAGGGTATTTTGATCTGGGGGAAATTCAGACGGCTGTTTTTGAGTGCAACGGCAGGTTGACGGTACTGCCAAAAAGTGAAAATCGGCCGCTGACTCCGTCGGATTGTCATTTGAAGCCAGCCAAGGCATCTATTGACACGGAAATGATTATGGATGGAAGAATTCTGGAGGAGAACCTCAGACGCAGAGGACTTGACAGGACATGGCTGTCAAAGCAGCTCCGTCAGCAGGGGATTGGTTCTCCCAGGAAGGTGTTTCTTGCTCTCTGTGACGATCAGAATATTTTGACGATCTATCAGGCTGATTGAAAAAGGCTTGAGTGAAACTTGATGGATTCAATTATTTCATTGAACAGTAGTATCTGTTTTTTCATAGTGGGATAATTCTGACAATCCATGGCAAAAAAATGATTTTGACCGCTTAACAAAATGATATCAGAATGATATCACACAGATATAGCAAGAAATCAAAAATCACGGAGGTCTTAAACATGAAAGAAAAAATCTATACAACCAAAAAATGGAAAATTCCGATGCTTTGCTGGGTAGTCCTGCTTTTTGCAGCATCGGTTGCCGGCTTTATTGATTCGGGTATTCAGTTATCGGCCTGTGAGGATCAGGGAATAGACTCCAGTGCGCTGAGTATTGCAATCCTTGTCTCCTCTATCACCCTGGTAATTATTGCCTCGGTGATGTGCGGCGGTTTCAAGCTGCTTAATCCCAACGAGGCGCTTGTGCTGAATCTCTTCGGCAGATATAAAGGCACGCTCAAGGAAGCAGGGTTCTATTACATCAATCCCTTCAGCACCGCTTTTAATCCTGCCGCTTCCACGAAGCTGAGACAGAGTGGATGTGGGCATCAAAATAAATGCTTCCCTTCGTATTGCTGCCGCTATGCTTCAGAGACAGCAGGCCTCCGCTGTGGTTGACGCCAGAAAGCTGATTGTTGACGGAGCATTCGGTATGGTACAGATGGCCCTTGATAGTCTGAGTGAAAATAAGATTGTGGAGCTTGACGATGAAAGAAAGGCGGCAATGGTTTCCAATCTCCTGGAGGTTCTTTGCGGAAATCATGACGCGCAGCCAATTGTTGATTCCGGTTCACTTTATTGATCAGATAGTGAAATAACTGGGTGGTGATCGGATGGCAGAAAAAAAGCAGGTGTCTTTAAGGCTGAACAAGGAATTGTATGATGCACTTTGTGCATGGGCGGAGGACGATTTCCGGTCACTCAATGGGCAGATAGAATATCTGCTGACAAAATGTGTCCTGCAGAGAAAGAAAAACGGCAGATATGTTTCCGAACATCTTGACGTTAGTGTAAAATAATTCTGGGAAAATGCCCGGTCAGAATGCACCCGCTCGTCACGCTTCGTGAGGAGCGTGACGAGCGGAAGCTGCGGTAGGAAAGTCTGACACGGCAAAACCAAGCGGAACGGAGTGGAGCACTGCCGCGAATCGTCCCGCGCGGTCAGCGCTATCTTGATGAACCGCTTGACATTGATATCAAATAAAAACCACCGTAAACGGGCTGTCCTGTTCACGGTGGTTTTTTCGGTTTGCTGTTATTTCTTTTTGTATCCGTCCTTCAGTGAAACACTGCGATTGAAGATCAGGCGGTCGGGAGTGCTGTCCTTATCGGCACAGAAATAGCCAAGACGCATGAACTGATAGCGGGTGTCTCCGGTTGCTTTTGCAAGAGCAGGCTCCGCTTTGCAGTTTTTCAGGATGACCAGACTTTCCGGATTGATGTAATCCAGGAAATTCTTGTCGCCGGTATCCGGTTCCGGATCGGTAAAGAGATTGTCGTATAGTCTTACCTCTGCGTCGATGGCACTGTTGGCGTCTACCCAATGAATGGTTCCCCTCACTTTGCGGCCGTCCGGTGTGTCTCCGCCGCGGGTGTCAGGATCGTATTCGGCATAGACTTCCACTACCTGACCGTTTTCATCCTTTTTGCAGCCTGTGCAGCGAACGATATAAGCGGATTTCAGACGAACCTCATTGCCGGGATACAGACGGTTGTAGCCCTTGATTTTTTCTTCGATAAAGTCTTCCGCTTCAATATAGCACTCCCGGCTGAAGGTGATGGTGCGGGTGCCGTCTTCGGGACGATTGGGATTGTTTTCAATTTCAAAGGTTTCCGTTTGTCCTTCCGGATAATTGGTAATCACCAGCCGGATGGGATGGATGACCGTCATGACACGCTGCGCGTTCAGATTGAGGTCTTCCCGCAGACAATGCTCCAGGAAGCCGTAGTCCACGACGCTGTTGGTTTTTGCCACACCGATGCGTTCACAGAAATTGCGGATGGATGCGGGGGTGTAGCCGCGCCTTCTCAGACCGCAAAGTGTGGGCATCCGGGGATCATCCCAGCCTTCGACATGGTGTTCTTCCACCAGCTGACGCAGCTTGCGCTTGCTCATCACCGTGTTGTTGATTCCCAGTCTGGCAAATTCAATCTGACGGGGAACGGCGGGAACGGAGGTGTTCCGGATGACCCAGTCATACAGGGGACGGTGATCCTCAAATTCCAGGGTGCAAAGGGAATGGGTAATCCCCTCCAGTGCATCCTCCAGAGGATGGGCGAAATCATACATGGGATAAATACACCATTTATCTCCGGTGCGGTGGTGATGCAGACGGTTGATCCGGTAAATCACCGGGTCACGCATATTAAAATTGCCGCTGTTCAGATCAATTTTTGCCCGCAGAGTCATTTTTCCGTCGGGGATTTCTCCGTTTTTCATTTTTTCAAACAGGGTCAGACTTTCTTCGATGGGTCTGTCCCGATAAGGACTGACGGCAGGATGGGACAGATCACCCCGGTTGCTTCTCATTTCTTCCGGTGTCAGCTCGCAGACATAAGCCAATCCCTTCTGAATCAGCTCAACGGCAAAGGCGTACATCTGATCGAAATAATCGGATGCATAATAAAAACGGTCATCCCAGCGAAATCCCAGCCAGGCAATGTCCTCCTTGATGGCGTCGACATATTCCACATCTTCTTTGGTGGGATTGGTGTCATCCATCCGAAGGTTACAGATGCCGCCGAATTTTTCTGCCATGCCAAAATCCACGCAGATGGCCTTGGCGTGGCCGATATGAAGATAGCCGTTTGGCTCAGGAGGAAAACGGGTGTGGACAGTTTTTCCTTCGTAGGAGCCGCCGACCGCGATATCCTCCTTGATGAATTCTGCAATAAAGTTTCCTGCGGCCAGTTCCGCTGGAGTAGTCAGTTCGTCAGCCATGATTGTTGTCTCCTTTATGTTGAAATGAAAAATACCGGATTTCAGTTGAATTTTTCCAGACCCTGATGCAGCCGTCTGAGGGATTCCTCTCTGCCCAGAATATCCAGGATTTCCACCGCGCCGCCGGGAGTGACGCTCATACCGGAGGCGGCGATTCGGACAGGCCACATGGCTGTGCCGTTCTTGACTCCGAGAGTGGCGGCAAGATTGATCAGGCAGTCATGAATGCTGTCGTGGGTCCATTCTGTAAGACTTTCCAGTGCAGCAATACCGGCTTTCAGCAGGTCGGGGGTGTTTTCAAGGGTGGTTTTGCTCTTTTTGTTGACAAACAGAGAGGTATCATAGTCAGGCTGATGGGCAAAGAACTCGATTTTTTCGGGAATGTCCGTCAGCCTGGTTGTGCGCTGCTGGAGAATCGCCGCAATTTTGAGAGCATCAAAGGGAAGATTGCCCAAAGCCTGTTCAAAGTATGGCTGAGCCACGGCAGCAAAATCCTCCAACGTCATGGCTTTGATATATTCTCCGTTGAACCACTCTAATTTATCATAATCAAATACAGCGGGAGATTTGCTGATGCCGTCTATGGAAAAGTTTTTGACCAATTCCGGCAGAGTAAACATTTCGCGGTTGTCCTTGGGCGCCCATCCCAGCAGGGCAATATAGTTGATGATTGCCTCCGGCAGAAAACCGGCATTCACCAGGTCTTCAAAGCTGGTGGCACCGTGGCGCTTGGCAAGCTTGGAAATGGAGCCGTCGTCGTTTTTGCCCATAATCAGGGGAAGATGCACATAGGTGGGAATCTCCCAGCCGAAGGCTTCATAGAGCAGATTATATTTGGGAGTAGAGGACAGGTATTCACTGCCTCTTACCACATGGGTAATATGCATGGTGTGGTCATCAATGACGTTGGCAAAATTATAGGTGGGGAATCCGTCCGCTTTGATGAGAATCTGATCCTGCAACTCGCTGTTATCTACCGTAATGGAGCCGTAAACGGCATCCTCAAAGGTGGTGATGCCTTCCAGCGGCATTTTCTGACGGATGACATAGGGAACGCCCGCCTCCAGATTCTTGCGGACTTCCTCATCAGACAAATTGCGGCAGTGGCGATCATAGCCGACACCGGGTTCATCGGCGTTTTCCCGGAGCATATCAAGACGTTCCTTGGTGCAGAAGCAGTAATAGGCATGGCCGCTTTCGATAAGCTGTCTGGCATAGGGAAGATAGAGGTCCTTGCGTTCACTTTGCACATAGGGACCGTAGCTGCCGCCGATATCGGGGCCTTCATCGTGAATCAGTCCTGCCCGCTGCAGTGTCTGATAGATAATATCGACAGCACCCTCCACCTTGCGTTCCTGGTCGGTATCCTCGATACGCAGCACAAATGTGCCGTCAAGGGACTTGGCAATCAGGTATTCATAGAGGGCTGTTCTTAAATTGCCGACGTGCATGAATCCTGTAGGGCTGGGCGCAAAACGCGTTCTGACAGTATTTGACATCTTGAATCCTTCCTTTTTCTTTGAGTTGCAAACATAGTCTATTTTCTTATTATATCAAATTTCCCGGGATATTCAACTGCAAATTTCAAAAAACTTTGGGAAGGCTTTGCAAAGCGTTCTTCCGGTCAAAAGTCCTTTTGGAGTTTCGCACTCTGCGGAGTGCGACCAGGGACGCTGTCCCTGAACCCTGCAGCCTTTGAAAAGACTGGCGAAACTTTTTGTGTTTGCGAAGCATTCTGCCGGTCACGCCTTGGAATTGTCTCTGAGTAAACAGGAAAATCAATTTTTAATGGGTTACCTTTTTTCTGTTGTTCTTTGATGGAAAAAACACAAGTTTTTTTGGAAAGGGGTTCGGGGGATAACCCTTTTTTTCAAAAAAGGGTT
>CACYCV010000015.1 GCA_902772955.1 uncultured Ruminococcus sp. | reverse complement strand
CTTGCACTTATTATACCATATTTTGCACCGAAATTGTTCTGTTTATCAGCATTTCGAGACTTTTATGAAGAAAAAAGCAGACACTAAATAAGGTGCGGAACAGAATAAAAGCCGTATAGAGTGTGAGAAAAAATACCCTGCGGAATTTCTTTTCTGTTTTGAACCATAACAGCCATTTTTGCACGGCATCCTTGATGCCGGAATGATGCTTATAGGCAAACATAAACACAACAGCAAAAAGGAGTACAAACCAGAAGGATTGATATACCCCTGTCAGTAACCCGACAATGACATTTTTTAGTGTTTCTTTCATGGCCACCCCTTTCCCCAGTATCATACTGATGCAGAACAATTCAATATCGCCTGCTCCTATTATGGTAGAACATAAAAATATAAATATCAGGAAACTGTTTACGCAAAATACCCGTGAAGATCATCACAGATTTGCTTTTCAGTCTTAGCCGCTTGTTCCATGCTGTCAGCCGTTACGGACAGATATGCTTTCAGCTTAGGCTCTGTACCGGACGGACGAACAACAACAGAGCAGTTGCCCTCAAGCAGGAATTTCAGTACATCAGACTTCGGCAGGCCGTCCAGACCTTTTGAATAGTCAAGAACCGTCTCCACCTTCCTTCCACCGATAGTTTTGATGTCGCCTCTGAACATTTTCATGATTCCCTGCATTTTTTCGAATCCGGCAGAACCATCAAATTCAAAAGAGTGGAGCGTATTCAGCGTATATCCATACTTTTTATACAGCTCATTAAGTTTTTCAATAAGGGAAATCTCATTTGTTTTGTAATAGGCAAACATCTCGCAGATCAGGAACGCACCGTCAACAGCGTCCTTGTCACGGACATAGCCGCCACTAAGATAACCGTAGCTTTCCTCCATACCGAAAATATAGCTATCCTCTTTACCCTGCTTTTCAAGAAGTCCGATCTGCTCACCGATGAACTTGAAGCCTGTCAGAACATTTATGGTACGCACACCATAGTCAGCGGCAATGCGTTCAGCCATGTCTACAGTAACGATAGTCTTTATGAAAACAGGGTCATCCTGCATAGTTCCGTTTTCGATACGTTTGTGGCAGATATAATCAAGCAATAACATACCTGTTTCATTACCGGTAAGAAGCTGATAATCACCTTTCGGTGTCTTGACGGCAATCCCCACACGGTCACAGTCGGGGTCGGTAGCAAGCAAGAGATCAGCATTGTATTTTTTGGCATATTCCATGCCCAGATCCATTGCTTCTCTTATCTCAGGATTCGGATAGGGACAGGTGGTAAAATTGCCGTCAGGCTCTTCCTGTTCCTTAACCACTGTGATATTGGTATAACCCATCTCTTTGAGAGTACGGAGAACCGGCTTCAAACCTGCCCCATGAAGCGGCGAATAAACAATCGAAACATTCTTGTCAATATTATCGTTGACAGAAAGAACGGATTGTTTCTTGACTAACTCTACAAAATCAGTATAGACCCGCTCACTGATGTATTCGATAGCAGCGTTTGCTATTCCTGCTTCAAAATCACTTGTCTTTACATCCGCAAAAATATCCAGCTTTTCGATCTCGGCAAGAATCGTCTTTGCGGCTTCTGTGGTAATCTGACAACCGTCTGAACCATAAACCTTGTAGCCGTTGTACTTCGATGGATTGTGTGACGCTGTTACCATAATTCCAGCCGAACATTTCAATGCTCTTACCGCATAGGAAAGGCAGGGTGTTGGCATAAGTTCCGTATAAATATAAACCTTAATCCCGTTCGCCGCAAAAACACCCGCCGCAACTTTAGAAAACAAATCAGACTTGATACGGGAATCATAGCTGACGGCAATTCTCCTCTCATCTTCAGCAAAGTTCTTTATCACATAATCTGCAAGTCCCTGAGAAGCCTTTGCAACGGTGTGGATATTCATGCGGTTTGTTCCTGCCCCGATCACACCACGAAGTCCACCCGTACCAAAAGCAAGATCACGATAAAAAGCATCCTCTATTTTCGTTTCATCATCTGCGATAGCCACAAGCTCATTTTCAACGTCAGAGTCTCCCCTTGCAAGCTCACACCAACGCTCATATTCCTTCCTATAATCCATAATAATCCTCCTAACAGCTCACTTTTAGAAGTGAAGCTTTGCCGTGAATATGCATTTCAACCGAATCCGCCGGAACAAAAATACAGTCTCCCTTGAAAAACGGCAGGGCTTCATCTCCATAGAAGATTACGCCGCACCCATTGACACACAGTAAAACGTTGAATGAAATACTCCCCACTTGCATCTGTACCATGTTCTGGTTATTCTCGGTATTCAGCATAATTCTCTCAACCTGAAAATATTTACATCGGCAGAGAAGCTCACTTGCCCAACCCGGTTGATATTTCAGCACCCTCATGGGCTGATGCGGTTCGCTGCTGCTGTTCAGATTGGCTACTTCAAGAGCTTTATCCACATGAAGAGGCCGCTTTTGGCCGTTTTTGTCTTTGCGGCCATAATCATATAGTCTGTATGTCAGATTTGAATTTTCCTGTATCTCGGCAATCAAAGTACCGGCTCCGATGGCGTGTATTGTTCCTGCTTCGATGTAGAACACATCGTCCTTCTTGACGGGTACCTTCTGGAGAAACTTTTCAAGCGTACCGGTTTCTATTGCCTTACGCATCTGTTCGGGTGTGGTTTTATGGTGAAGACCGTAAACCAGCTTTGCATCGGGCGAAGCATCAAGCACATACCACATCTCTGTTTTGCCTAACTGTCCGTTTTCATACTCGTTTGCGTATTCATCATTGGGATGTACCTGTACAGACAAATCTTTTTTTGCATCAATCAATTTGATGAGTATCGGAAGCTCGCCTGGTGTTCTCGGATGGGTTCCAATGAATTCAGGATGGAGCTTTAATACCTCTGGCAAGGAAAGGCCCGAAAATATACCGCTGACTACCGTACTCGGACCGTCTGGGTGAGTGGAGCATTCCCAGGTTTCCGCAAGAGGCGACATGGGTATATGCTTTCCAAAATCATAGTTCAGCCTGTCTCCGCCCCAAAGGTTATCTTTTCCGACAGGCTTTAACAGAAACGGCTTGTGTATGTCAGTCGAGAGGAAACTTCTGTTTGTCCTGTACATTGATATCCTCCCCCAACTGAATTTCAATCAACTGTAATTCAGTCTTCGCAAAAACAGTATGACGGCACCCGGCCTGCATGGTAATAACATCGCCTGTTGTGAATTTTTGTTCCATGCCGTCAACAACCGTCTTTCCCTCGCCGGAAATACAGACCCATACTTCATCACGGTTCTTGTGATTGTGATAATTCATGCTGTTACCGGTGTTCAGCGTTACCTTGATAGTCAGACTCTTGTCCTCAACGTCAAGCACTCTGAAACTACCCCATGACTTTTCGGCAAACATGATTTGCTGATCAATCCTATCCACATAAGGCTTGATGTAGCTGGACTGGTTTTTGTCGGAAACAAAAATTCCTTCCGGACTGGCTGAAATGACAACATCGTGCAGACCCATTGCTAAAATCGGAACATTCAGCTCATTGATGATATGAACACCGGTACAGTTTTCGTTCATCATAGCGTCACCAATAATATTGTCCTCCATTGCTTCGGTGAGAGTGTTCCATGTTCCCAGGTCTTTCCACTGTCCATGGAAACGCATTACCTGGACTTTCCTCTCCTTCTCAACAACAGCATAGTCAAAGCTGATTTTCGTCAGGGAATCATATTTTAAAAAAAGATCATGATAGTCTGTAAAATGAATCAGTTCGTGCGCACGGTCAAGAACGTATTTCAGTTTGTAGGCAAATACACCGCCGTTCCAGAGCGCACCCTGTGCGATATAGCTCTTTGCGGTTTCGGCATCGGGCTTTTCCTTGAAGGTTGAAACTGTACTAATTTCGTCCTTGCTTTCAGGGATAATATAGCCGTATTTTTCACTGGGATAAGTGGGCTCGATTCCCATCAGCACAAGATTTGCCTCACCCTTTGATGCCTGCTCCCCAAGAGCTTTGATGGCGGCAAAATAGTCGTCCTCCACATAAGGGTCAACCGGACATACAACAACTGTCTCATTCTCCGGAACACCCAGAATATCATGCAGGTAGGCTGTAGTAAGAGCGATTGCCGGGAAGGTATCACGGCGGCATGGTTCTACAGAAATACCCACGTCGTCTCCAAGCTGATTATGAATCGCAGAAACCTGTGTTTTGGAAGTCGCAATTGTCAATTTGGCGTCAGTGTCTATCTTTTTGATCTGACGGTACACACGCTGAATCATAGATTCATAATTTCCGTCTTCCGTTTTGAAGATTTTAATAAACTGCTTTGAACGAATGTCGTTGGAAAGCGGCCAGAGTCTTTTTCCCGAACCGCCGGACAATAAAACTATATTCATGACAATTACCTCTCTGCCCGCATTGGATTATGAAGGAAATCCTCATAGGAAAGCCTGATGCCTTCCTCCAGATCCGTCTTGTATTTCCAGCCAAGTGCCTGTGCTTTTGAAACATCGAGAAGCTTTCTTGGTGTGCCGTTGGGCTTGCTTGTATCCCAACGTATCTCGCCCTTATATCCGATGACCTTTGCAACAAGCTCGGTCAGTTCCTTGATAGTCAGCTCCTTGCCTGTACCGGCGTTAACTGTTTCGTTTCCGCTGTAATGGTTCATCAGGAATACACAAAGGTTTGCAAGGTCATCAACATAAAGAAATTCACGCAGCGGGCTGCCATCGCCCCAGCAAGTAACATATTCTGTATTAGTTTCTTTTGCTTCATGGAAACGTCTGATCAGAGCAGGCAGCACATGGCTGTGAGTGGGATGGTAGTTGTCATTCGGACCGTAAAGATTTGTCGGCATAACACTGATATAATCGGTGCCGTATTGACGGTTAAGGAACTCGCAGTATTTCAGTCCGGAAATTTTAGCCAGCGCATAGGCTTCATTTGTCTTTTCAAGTTCAGAAGTCAGCAGGCAGCTTTCCTTCATAGGCTGGGGTGCCATTCTCGGATAAATACAGGAAGAACCTAAAAACTCCAGCTTCCTGCAGCCATTTTTCCATGCAGAGTGGATCACGTTCATTTCGAGGATCATGTTGTCATACATGAAGTCGGCAAGAGCACTCTGGTTTGCGATAATACCGCCCACCTTTGCTGCTGCAAGGAAGACATATTCCGGCTTCTCTTCTGCAAAGAATTTTTCTACATCGTCCTGACGGCAAAGGTCAAGCTCCTTGTGTGTGCGTGTGATTATATTTGTGTAGCACTGTCTTTGCAGTTCACGAACGATTGCAGAACCGACCATTCCTCTGTGGCCTGCTACATAGATTTTTGCGTTTTTCTCCATCATAATTAATACGCTCCCCTTTTATAGTGACATCAGCTTGTCAGCCACTTCATGAGCGCAATCATAAAACTGCGTGTAAGTGCCGTCAAGCATTTTCATTTTTTCTATTATTCCGTTTATATTTTTGAGGTCACCCTGCGTAATCGAGATGGCAAACTGCTTTTCCTCAAGTAATTTTATTGTTGTTCTGTCCTCCAGCACTGTGTCTCGACTGAAAAGCGCCATCGGCTTTTGTGCAAGCAGACATTCGGCAACGGTTCCCCAACCTGCCTTTGAAATAACATAATCGGAAGCAGCAACATAGTCCTGCGTATTTAGTGTTGAAAAGAGAATAACCTCAACATTTTCGCCAACAAGAGGTACGCCCTCTGTCGTATAAAAATCATAAGGCACATCACTCACATCAACAGGCTCTTTGAACTGTGCTGACATTCCGAGAGCCACATAAATAATCGGTCTTTTATGCTTTGATCTGATCTCTGCCACAGCGTTTTCATTCAATGAACGTGCTGTTACAGAGGTCTTTGTTATTTCGGAAGCGTGCAGGAAGTCCAGCATCTCAGGGTTATGCAGAGCATAAAGCATGGCGTGCCTGATCTTGCCGTAGTAGTTTGCATAAGCTCTCCATATCCTTTCAGGCAGAAATTCTTTATAAAGCTCCGTCCATGTAAAATTTCCAACATACAACAGCGGTACATTTGCAAGCTCACAGGCCTCAATGCTCCACAAAGGCATATCACACAAAACAGCGTCTATTTTGTTTTCAGTCAGCCACTTTGCTTCTGCTGTAATTCTTTGCGGCAGTTGTGCAAGATAGTCTGTGCAGGCTTGTGTCAGCTTTTCGGTATCGACGAGAAGAGTACCTCCCCTGCAAATCAAACCAACATCTGTATGTTCTAAACGAAACGATATTCTTTCGTATTCTTCCGCAGTCAGCATCCTTTCAAGATTTTGTTTTGCAAACTCAATATGACGTTCTCCGCAGACAATGGAAATCCAGGAATCATAATTTCTGACAGCCGAAACAATGATCGGAATATTCCTCGCAATATGCCCAAAACCGTGGTCGGACAGAAAAAAGCAGATGCGTTTCATAACTCCTCACTCCACATTCCATCCTCCACACTCAATCAAGCGTTTTTCATTACTTTCTCGCGCTTTGCAAGCTCCCTGTCATGCTCTGCCATAATGCGGACAAGCTCAGGATAGCTTGTTTTCTGCGGATTCCAGCCAAGAACGGTCTTGGCTTTGGTCGGGTCACCCAAGAGATTATCAACATCTGTCGGTCGGAACCACTGCGGATTCACGCAGACAAGCATCTTGCCCGTTTCGGCATCATAGCCCTTTTCGTCAATACCCTTGTCCTCCCAGCGGATGGTAATTCCATTCACTGCAAATGCCTTTTCGGTAAAGTCACGGACGGTATGCTGCTCGCCGGTGGCAATAACGAAGTCTTCAGGTGTGTCGTGCTGGAGAATCATCCACATACACTCCACATAGTCCTTGGCATAGCCCCAGTCACGAAGGCTGTCCATATTGCCAAGTTCAAGGTGATCCTGAAGTCCCTCTGCGATACGTCCTGCAGCAAGAGTTATTTTTCTTGTTACGAAGTTCTCACCGCGCCTTTCGGATTCATGGTTGAACAGGATGCCGTTGACAGCAAACATTCCATAAGCTTCTCTGTACTCTTTTATGATCCAGAAGCCGTACTGTTTAGCAACCGCATAGGGGCTGTAGGGGTGGAAGGGAGTCGTTTCCCTCTGAGGTACTTCCTCAACCTTACCAAACAATTCGGATGTTGAAGCCTGATATACCTTTGTTTTCTTTGTCAGACCCAGAATGCGGACAGCTTCAAGGATACGGAGAACACCAATAGCATCTACATCTCCGCTGTATTCGGGAACATCAAATGATACCTGAACATGGCTTTGTGCGGCAAGGTTGTATATTTCATCAGGCTGAACAAGGCTGATAATGCGAACCAGGGAGGATGAATCGGAAAGATCGCCGTCATGGAGCGTGACAGCGTGTTTTTCAATCAAATGATCAATTCTTGCCGTGTTGGAAATAGAGGCACGTCTGGTAATGCCGTGTACTTCGTAGCCCTTTTCAAGCAAAAACTCTGCAAGAAAGGAACCGTCCTGACCTGTAATTCCTGTAATTAATGCTTTTTTCATACAGTAACCTCTGCTTTCTTTAGATAATACTGATTAATTCGTTATGCAAATTCTGCTTCCTGACTACCGAGCTGCCGCAGCTAATATTTTCAGTTTTAACTTTTCACTTTTAAAATTCAGCTTTGTGTCATTATGACATAATTTCTGCCGCTTGATAATAGACAATATTGGCGATTCATAGCACGATATTGGTTTTTTACAATAAGCATAATCTATGGTAAAATACCTGTCAGAATGATGCATCACTTTACCATTGTTTTCTGTATTTTCCAGGGGTGATACCCTCGATTTTTTTGAAGAGTCTTGTAAAATAATTAGTGTCGCTGATACCAATTTCAGCACTGATTTGCTCTATCGTTTTATCCGAAAAGCGCAGGAGCTGTTTGGCGGCTGTGATTCTTTGCTGGGATATGTATGCGTTAATGGTTGTTCCGTATTGCTCCTTGAATATCTTTGTCAGATAAAACTTGTCAATAAAGAATTGTTTGGCAAGTTCGTCCAGATTTAATTTTTCTGTGTAATGAGTGTCCAGCCATGCTTTGACAGAGTAAAGTTCTCCTCTCTTTTGAGCAGACCTTTTGTTGTTTGGATGCCACGATTTTGACATGATAATGGTCAGCAAAGACGCCAGCTTTTCATTGATTTTCATATCTCTGATATAATCATCCGATGACGCAATTAAAAAAATGTCATCCAGCAGTTGAGTACACCTCTCCGGCTGTTCGATTGTAAAAACGGGCTCACCACCGCGGTTCAGATATTTACTATGAATTTGAGGCATAGACTGCCCGTTGAAATGCACCCATTGAAGCTTCCAAAGATTATCAGAGGTGGTATGAGCATAGGGATGTTTACAGTCTATAAAGACACAGTCATTCGGTTTTAGCAGATACGTACTGTCGTTGTATAACAGTTCTCCCGCCCCTGAGAGCACCATAAAAAACAAATAGGAATCCAATCCGTTTCTTTGACTGGTATGAGAATACTTTGCTTGTAATACTCCCGTTTCCTGCAAATAAATCAGCGAATTCCTGGCAAATTCTGACGGGGTATAGATAATTCTGTTGGAAGAAACCAATTCTCCGGAAAAAAGGGCCTTTTCCACATACACAACCTCCATTGTATAATGTATTTATATTTTATTAACAAACTTGTTCAATATGTAGAATCGTACATTTATTTTTAAAAATTCGACCTCAAAAGGTCGAATTTTTTATTTTTCAGAGGGATAGTTGAAAGGGGTTTCTTTTGAACTCACACAGCTTGTGGACAGATCATCAAAGAAAAGAAAAAACTCCTGAAATCATCATGAAAGGAGATGAGAGATTGTTCATCATTATCAGAAAAGCAACGTCCGTATTTTTCAGAATACGAATCACGGATGAAAAAAACAACATCGTTCTGTTAAGGGACACGGACAAACTGTTTTTCACTGTCAAAAAGAATCCCGATAACGAGATGGAGCAGCCAATCATCAGAAGGGTGCTGACAGCGGAAGACGAGCTGGAAGGATGCTATGGATTTGAGCTAACCCCTGCAGATACGGACAAGCCTGCAGGAACCTATTATTACGACGCCGGTGTACAGCGTGAAAACGGAGAGCTCTATCGTATCATCACACCGGATCAGTTTCTTATCAAGCAAAGCGTAACGAGAAAGGATGATTAAATGAACTATATTGACTTAAACGGCGTCATGGTGACACCCAAAACCGAAAACATGGCTTATGCACAAACCAATCACAGAGTCGGGGTTCTGGAGGAAAAACACGACACGGATATCCAAGAAGTAAACGAAAGCATCACAGAATTGGGACAGAATTTCGACACACAGCTGCAAAACCGGATTCAGGAGGTCAGCAGCAGAATAGATGATGAGCTTGTCCTGATCAACAACAGCATTTCTGCTGAAATAGCAAACGTGGGAAGTCGTGTCGATCAGATCATTGCCCACAACAACGATACCGAAGGGAACAGCGAGCTGCTGGACATCCGGACCGACACGGAAGGACAGGTTTACACCTCGGCCGGCACTTCCGTCAGGCAGCAGGTTTCAAAAAGCATCGATAGAATGAAGTTTGACGAAAAAATCATTTCCGGTGATGGAAAGCTATTGATTGGCAATCTGGAATCCGGGAATCTTGTCAATGGTTCTGTGATAGCTTCCGATAGGGCTGTCCATACCGACTATTATATTTCCTCCGATGTGTATTTGTTATATCCTGGAACCGGATATAAAATCAATGTCGTCATTTATAATAAGAGCGGCGGATTTATCAGTAATAGCGGCTGGGTACAAAACTATGATCTTTCCAATGTTTATGCGGAACATCCTGATTATCAGATCAAGGTTGCTGCCGCCAGAACTGACAACGGCACGATTTCAAACATCAATGATGTGGTGATTTACGGGGCGGTGCATCCTGTCGCCCTGAAAGACGACAACAGCCGTATGATTCACGCAGAATCCACTGTCGGACGAAACAGATTTAACTACAAAACCGCTGTTATGAACAAACTGCCTGACGCTTCGACCGGGGAATTGACAGATAACGACCGTTATTTCACCTCTGACTGGATTGATGT
>CACYCV010000014.1 GCA_902772955.1 uncultured Ruminococcus sp. | reverse complement strand
TTTACTGCCGCGGCATCCGCTCCTCACGCTCCTCACAGAGCGCTCTGGAGCGGTTCTTTTTTTGACCGGAAGGAAGCTTTGCTAAGCTTTGCTTTGGGGTTAAACTTCCCTTGTTGCTTTTAATCCGAAGGGGTGCAGGGGCCCCCCGCCGGAAAGCCCCCTGCGTACATAGGCCACGTTCGCTTCTGTGCTTTTTCTTCCGATACTACGATTCTATAAAAAAACCGGCAGGATTTTCCGATTTGATGATTCTCCTGAATTTTTGCCAATAAATATCAATAATGCCCTGATATTCTCAACAATAATTTATAAAACTATTGAAAATTTTCTGAATAATGATTATAATGAAACTAATAAATCTTTTCGGAGGGATGTATCATGACCAGACAAAAAATGCAAAGAAAAGCGCTTTCGGTTTTGCTGGCTGTGCTGATGTTGTTTGGCGGATGGATGGCTGCCGGTTCCGTTTTTACCCGGACTGTGTAAGCGGCGACTAATGTCAACGCTTCCTATCTCAGCGCTTCCAGAATAACACGGGGGCAGAAGGTAACGGTTTACGGTGTGATGCAGGGGGAGAAAAATGTCCGTTATGCATATTTCGTCAAGAAATCGTATGATACCAATTGGCTGACCATCAAGGATTACAGTACCGCAACATCGGTGGAATACACTCCGGGTGTTGCAACCAAATACGACTTCCTGGTCAAGATTAAAAAGAGCGACAACACCGTGCTGAGAAAAACCATCAATCTGACGGTGGATCCTTCCCTGGTAAATCAGAGCAAAATTGATAAAACTACGATTGCCAAGGGAAATGAGGTTGTTCTGACCGGTGCAGCCAAGGGCGGAAGCGGCAGCTATACCTATGGCTATTATTACAAAAGAGCCTCCGGCACCGCCTGGAAGTGCATTTCTGACTATAGCAAGACAACCAAGGTAAAGTTCAGACCTACCACCCAGGAAACATATTATTTTTCCGTCAAGGTAAAGGACAGCAACGGCAGAATTATCCGGAAAGACTTCAAAACAAAGGTGGTGGCAGCGTTAGTCAACCGTTCCACGATTTCCGCAAGCTCGGTGATGGCGGGTGACAGCGTTACCGTCAGCGGAGATGCCTCCGGAGGCACGGGAAAATTCACCTATAAGTATGCCTATCGTACGAGCCCGAATTCCGCCTGGATGCTTGCTGTGGATTACAGCAGCAACAGTACCACTGTGATCTTTCAGATGCCCGGTGCCGGCGACTATGAATTTTTTGTCAGAGCCAAAGACAGTGCCGGAAATATTGCCACGAAATATTTCAATGTTTCCGTTGCGAATGCCACGGTTGATGCCATGGTGGATCATATTCTTGGCCAGATTATCACATCCTCTATGACGGATTTTGAAAAGATCAAGGCCATCCACGACTGGCTTGTTAACAATGCGGAATATGATACGGAAGGAGTTAATTCCGGTAACGTTCCCTCTTCCTCCTATACCGCGGAGGGTCTTCTGAAGACACGGGTGGCGGTTTGTGACGGCTATGCAAAGACCTTTTTGATCATGGCCCAGAGGGCAGGTCTGGAGGCGCTGCGGGTAACCGGAACGGCCGATAACGGCAGCGGTGTCGCGAATCATGCGTGGAACCAGGTTAAGGCTGACGGGAAATGGTACAATATTGACGTTACCTGGGACGATCCGGTGGTTTCCGCGAATTACGGTGACAATCTGATGTACACCTATTTCCTGATTCCGGACAGTGTGCTCAACAAGAATCATACTCCTTCCGGCACCAGAAATTCATGTACCACGGCACAGCCCGTCAACTGGCTGCTGCCCCTGCTGAAAGCAAGCGAGAGCAGTCAGAAACCCAATTTCAGCTTCCATGATACGGAAACCGGCCTGAAACAGGCAGTGGCCAATGTAAGTGCGACCAGAACCGCCACTTATACTATGGTGCTGAAAACCACTAAGGGTCAGGCGGAGCTATTTGAAATCGTCCGCAGCAGCCTCCCCAGCGGTTCATACGGCGTTTCCTTCAACACAAGGCCTTGGAAGCTTTCAGGCTATAAGCAATTGAATCTTACGATTACCGTTTGATGAAAATTCTGGCTTATTCAAATTGTTAGGGGGCGAATATTTATGTATGAGGAATTAAAAAAGGTGATTGAAGAAAGTGACCGGATCGTCTTTTTTGGCGGTGCAGGTGTTTCCACGGAAAGCGGCATTCCTGATTTCAGAAGTGTTGACGGACTGTATCATCAAAAATACAAATACCCTCCCGAAACCATCCTGAGTCACAGCTTCTTTATGACAAGAACCGCCGAATTCTATGAGTTTTACCGGGAAAAAATGATCTGTCTCTCTGCCAGGCCAAATCAGGCGCATCTGGCTCTTGCCAGACTGGAGCAGCGCGGCAAGCTGAAAGCGGTGGTGACGCAGAATATTGACGGGCTGCATCAGGCGGCAGGCAGTCAGAAGGTTTATGAGCTGCACGGCTCTGTGATGAGAAACTACTGCATGAAATGCCGTCGATTTTACGATATTTCTGCCATTACTGACAGCAAGGGAGTCCCGAAATGCTCCTGCGGCGGTATCATTAAGCCGGACGTTGTGCTTTATGAAGAGGGGCTGGATGATGAAACGGTAGAAAAAGCCGTCAAGGCCATTGCCCGTGCGGAAGTGTTGATTATTGGCGGAACGTCCCTGAATGTCTACCCGGCAGCGGGATTTCTGAATTATTTCGGCGGCAGTACGATTGTACTGCTGAATAAATCAGAAACCGCCTTTGACGTCAAGGCGGATATCGTGATCCGTGATCCTATCGGGCAGGTGTTGGGTGAGTGCGTTCCCTGATAGCTTTTTTCACAGCAGCTTACGCTGCAGTGAAGGGAGTAGAATAAGTTGGTGGGCGGGGGTGCCCCCGCAGGCAACATGACAAATCTATTTCACATCCGGTTTTATCGTTTCATAAAGTTCCTTGATTTTCCATCATACAAAGTGCTGGATGTCAGCAAAGCGAACACATCCGGTGTACGCAGGGGGCTTTCCGATCGCTTCCTGTACCCCTTCGGATTAAAATTGATAAGGGAAGTTCATATTTAAGGAAAGGTGAAGCAAAGCGTTCTTCTGGTCAGAATGTAACCACCCCTATTTTCTGTTGCTCTTTAATCCCCAAAACACAAGTTTTTTGGGAAAGGGTTTCCACCGGCAGGGCTTGGGACAGAGTCCCAATATTCCGGAGAAGAAAGTTGATTTCCCTGCCTTACGGAAATAAGGGGTTGCAAAATCGGAAAAGATGTGGTAGAATAAGGGATAGTAGGAATATGTAAGGTGATAAAAGAGTGGGGCGACCCGCTCTTTTATCGTTAGTATGAGAAAAACGGAAGAAACAGGGGAGCGTATGGCAGAGAAAACAAACAAAAAAACCAATACCGTAGAAAGCGTATGGAAGCTGGCAGAGCCGATTGTAGAAAAGCAGGGCCTGACACTGTGGGATGTCCGGTTTGTCAAGGAAGGCGCTTTGTGGTACCTGAGAATCTTCATTGACAGGGACAGCGGCGTTACCATTGAAGACTGCGAAAATGTTACCAGAGCGCTGGACCAGCCCCTGGATGAGCTGGATCCTATTGAACAAAACTACATTCTGGAGGTTTCGTCCCCCGGTATCGAACGGGAACTGATCCGGCCGGAGCATTTTGATGCTTTTCTTGGCGCTGCGGTGATGGTTCGCCTGATCCGTCCTGACCAAAAGGGGCAGCGGGATCTGAAGGGTACCCTGACGAACCATGACAAGGATACCGTTACCGTTGTCTGCGACGGACAGGAAACGGTACTAAACAAAAAAGAGACGGTATATATTAAACTGGATGATTTTGAAATGGACTGACAGCGGCACAACCGGAGGGGGAACCGCTCGGGCTGCCGATAACCGGCAAGCCTGAAGCTTTCCTTTGCTTGTTTAGCAAAGCTTTTAACACACAAAGACACTCCGAAAGGCCGGCCCTCTTTTCTAAAGCACAGTTTTTTTGGAAAGGGGTCCGGGGGATAACCCTTTTTTTCAAAAAAGGGTTTCCCCCGGCAGGGTTTGGGACAGAGTCCCAATATTCCGGAGAAGAAAGTTGATTT
>CACYCV010000013.1 GCA_902772955.1 uncultured Ruminococcus sp. | reverse complement strand
TGCCGACTTTACCCAATTAACAAAACACTTTTCAAACTCTTTAGGTCTTATTATTGCAAATATTCTTTGAAATGTATCTTCGCTTGGTGTTCCATGTTTCAGCTCAAGATGGTAAACGTTTCTGAACATTTCTATTTTTGTTTTGCAATACAGCGCCATTTCGCTCCAATGCTCTGCTCCGGCTGTTACTGCTACTATTGCCATCACTACTACTTCGCAGAGGTTATACTTGATTTTCCATTGTTGTCTGCTGTCCGTTAATTCTTCGAAATACTTTTTCATAATTGACCAACTCCTTTTGGTCAATTATAACATATTTTTCGTTTCTTTTCATGCGGTTGCCCTGCCAAGGGCCTTGAGGTGGCTTTACAATTCGAGAAATATGTGTTATAGTATAAAAAATCCGCAAAAGACCTGTGAAGTGTATGACAAAAGGAGGAATCTCCATGCTAAAAGAAAAAACAGTGGTGGTGGGTGTCACCGGAGGAATTGCAGCCTTTAAAGCAGCACAGCTTGTCAGTGATTTAGTGAAGCTGGGGTGTGATGTTCATGTTGTCATGACCAAGAATGCCATGCAGTTTATTCATCCTTATACCTTTGAAACGCTGACATCACATAAATGCCTGACAGATACCTTTGACCGCAGCTTCCAGTATAATGTAGAACATGTAGAACTGTCTCAGAGGGCGGATGTGTTTATGATCGCCCCGGCTACAGCTAATATTATCGGAAAAGCTGCCAACGGTATTGCCGATGATATGCTTTCCACAATGCTGCTGGCAGCAAAATGCCCGATTATAATGGCTCCTTCCATGAATACTTATATGTATGAGAATACGATTGTCCAGGAAAACCTTGCCAAACTCAGAAGATATGGCTTTATACTGATAGAACCGTCCGTTGGCAGATTGGCCTGCAAGGAAATCGGCAAGGGAAAGCTTCCTGATGTGGATACATTAATTGCTTACATCCGGCATGAAATATCCTGTCGAAAGGATTTTTCCGGTATGAAACTGGTTGTCAGCGCCGGTCCTACGGAAGAGGCGATTGATCCGGTGCGTTTCCTGACCAATCATTCTTCGGGGAAGATGGGTTATGCGATTGCCCGGGCCGCTTCTGACAGAGGGGCAGAGGTTACTCTTGTCAGCGGCCCCGTTTCTCTCAGAGCGCCGGAATTTGTGCATACCGTTCCTGTCCGGTCAGCAGAAGAGATGTATCAGGCCGTGACGGAACACTTTTCGTCTGCGGATGTTTTGATTATGGCCGCTGCCGTGGCGGATTATACACCGGCGGATTATCACCAGGAAAAAATGAAGAAGCAGGAGGGCGATTTTTCGCTTCCGCTGAAACGAACCCGGGATATTCTGAAATCGGTAGGAGAAACGAAACAACAGCATCAGATTATCTGCGGCTTCTCCATGGAAACCGAAAATATGCTGGAAAATTCCCGCAAAAAGCTCCAGTCAAAGCGTTGTGACCTGATCGCGGCCAATAGTCTTCGTCAGGATGGGGCCGGCTTCGGAACGGATACCAATATTATTACTCTGATTTCTTCCGGAGAAATAAAAGAGCTTCCCCTGATGTCCAAGACAGATGCTGCCCACTGCATTCTCGATGCGGTACTCGCCGTGAAGGATCACCGCCCACTCCTGTCCTCCTGATTGCCCGGTCTGAAATAATGATGAAAAAAACAGCTGTAATAGTGAATACTTTTTGTTGAAAACAATTAATGTTACGATCAATCTTAAAAAAAATTAAGTCCTGATTAATAAATTGTTTTCAGAACAACAAAAAATTCTTATTACATTCCCGCTCAAAAAGGTGTATAATGAAACCATCAAAACAAATAGATTTTGTTGACTACCGAATGGAGGGTATTGATTATGGATGAGAAGAGAATGTTTGACGAAATGAATCAGAACCAGGATAAGAATTATAACGATTTATTTTCTGATACTCCTGAGCAGATGACCGCAGAGATTCCGGACGTGACAGCAAAGGAAGCACCGGTTCAGCCGGAAAGAAACGAATATTTCGCTGCTCCCTCGAAGCCCATTTATAGCTACGAGAGCTATCGGGCGCAGTTTGAGGCTCCCAAAGCTTCCGCCAAAGAGACTGCCGGAAAAAAGACGGAAAAGAAGGGAAGACAGACAGCTCTCATTGCATGCAGTCTTATACTGGCAACCTGTCTGGGCTTTGGCGGCGGTATTCTTGGTTCTGCACTGATGTCCCGTAATACGGCCACAAGTGTAGTTGCAGAAACAAAGTCTGAGACATCGGATGAAGTCAAACAAACCGGCAAAACGGAAAAGAATCAAAGCTCTGATCTGAAGGTGGTTGAAGCCTCCAAGTCCGAAAAGGGTACCAACAGTGTTCAGAGCGTGGTAAATAAAGTTAAGGATTCCGTTGTAGAGATTACGACAGAGTCCACCACCTACGCAAGTTTCTATGGTCAGTATGTGGTACAGGGAGCCGGAAGCGGTGTCATTATCACAGAGGATGGCTATATTCTGACCAACAATCATGTGGTGGAGGATTCCTCTCAGATTAAGGTAACGCTGACAGACGGTAAGAGCTATGATGCTAAGGTTATTGGAACGGATGACGTGATAGACATTGCCCTGCTCAAGATCGAAGCAAAGAATCTGACAACAGCTACCCTGGGTTCATCTTCTGATCTGGATGTAGGCGAGATGGCTGTGGTTATCGGCAATCCTCTTGGTAAGCTTGGCGGTTCCGTCACCGCTGGAATTATCAGCGCTTTGAACAGAAACATTAAAATTGATGGTCAGAGTATGGAGCTGCTGCAGACGGATGCTGCCATTAATCCCGGTAATTCCGGCGGCGGTCTGTTTGATTCCGAAGGCAACCTGGTGGGCATTGTCGTGGCAAAAGCTACCCAGAGCGGCGGAACTACCGTTGAGAGTATCGGTTATGCCATTCCCATTGATAATGTCAAAGCCATTCTGGATGATTTGAAATCCAAGGGCTATGTTTCCGGCAGAGCGGTTATGGGTGTTACGCTGGTTGATGTGCTCAGCGAAAAAACCGCCAGACGTTATGGTGTTGAGCAGCAGGGCGTTTACATTTCCGTTGTGGAAAGAGACGGAGCTGCGGACAAGGCTGGTCTGGTGGTTGGCGATATGATCAAGAAGTTTGACGGCATTGAGGTCACCAAGACAGAGGATGTTACAAATCAACTTTCCAAGAAAAAGGCCGGCGATCAGGTGGAGGTTGTTGTTTATCGTGATGGAGAAGAAAAGACTATAACCTTGACTCTCCAGGAAAGTGTTTCCGAGAATGCCGATAAAAAGCACAGCAATAATTTCAATGCCGACGGCGGCAATAACGGATCCAACAACGGCGGCTATTATGGCTACGGCAGCATGGATCCTTTCAGTGATCTGTACGGTGACTTTTTCTATTGATTCACATTTCCGAGCTTTTGGTTATACAGCGGTATGAATTAAGGAACCGCTGAATAAATCTCGCCTTTCGGCTCAGCACCTGTCTTGCTTGCATCTTTTCTGTCATCTTGCCCCAAAATCCCTTGAAATTCCTCAGTATTCCTGCGGAATTTTGATACAATCTGACAGAGCAATACAGGCACTGGATTTAATCAGCGCTTCCTTAAGTTTTTCATCAGGAACCGATAAGGGACATTCCTTATTGGTTCTTTTTTTCTTCTTCAAAATTGCCTTTTGGACATGCACAAATGTTGATGTACGATTATTCTGGGAAAATTTTCCGGTTAAGATGCAACCGTCCCTAAGCGTCGTGTGGGGCGGATGCCGCGGCAGTAGATTTGGATACGGTACAACCGAGCGAAACGGAGTGAAGCGCTGCTGCAACACGTCCCGCGCGGTCACGCGCCACAAAAAAATTGTTGCTTGTTCAGGTGATTTGTGGTAGAATGAAACAGTCAGGACAACAGACAGTCGGATAGGTGCTCTTTGAAGGCTGTTTTTTGAGAAGGAGAATCATTATGGCAGAAAAACAGCGTCTTCATGACGGTCATCGTGATCGCTTGAGAAAGCGTTTTGTGGATGAAGGACTGGATCATTTCAATGATCATCAGATATTGGAACTGCTTCTTTTTTATTCAATTGCAAGAAGAGATACGAATGGGATTGCTCATCGCCTGATGAATCACTGCGGTTCTTTGACGGATGTTATGACTGCAGGGGAAACGGATTTGCTGGACAGCGGTGTCAGCCCTAATACGGCAACGTTAATGAAACTGATATCATCGGTCTGTATGCGCTATTATGATGAAGAAATGAAAAAAGATCATCTGACAGCGCTGACTTCTTCTGAATTGATCGGAGCGTGTATCCTTCCTCATTTTGATCATGCCGGAATAGAGCAGTATGTGATTCTTCTGCTGGATCAGAGCGGAGAGCGGTTGTTTTGCGATCGTGTTGACGTAGATATGACAGAGGGTGATTTCCGGAAGATCCTGGAGCTATGTATTCGTTTCAAGGCCAGAAGTCTGGTGCTGGCGTGTCGGCATGAAGACAATACCCTGATGCCTATCACAAAAGACGTTGAGGTTATTCGCGGACTGAAAGATATGCTGGTAACTATCAGGGTAGCGCTTCTGGATTATTATCTGATATCCGACAAGAGTATTTGTGCCATGTCGGAAATGGAAGAATTTGAAGAGCTGTTTTTTTGAAGAAGCGAATGGATCTCTTGCTACGACGTTTTTTTCGATGTTTCCTGTGCGGATGCTTTTTTGGCTTTTTGGAATCGATTATCCAGAATGACAAATGACTTTTGTATCTTGCAACACAAATAATACGGTTGTCGTCTTATCATATTGTTGTACCAATAAAACATTGCCGCATAAGTCGAAAAAACACTAAAAAAATCACTAACAATCATGATTTACTAAAAAGAAGTGGCAATATTTAATTGGATCATCAATAGAATGGAGATATTTTATGGACCATATATCCTGTTTTACCACACTGTTCAGGCTTAGCGAAGAAGATAAAAAATCATTGCTTTCCCTTCCTGGAGAAAATGTTCCATCAGTACTGACTGCAGCAGACAGCATCATACACCCACAGCCATTTTGTTCTCCTATTCAGGAAAAACCGAATACTCCACAAGTGCAGTCATATTATCAGCAAGAGATTTCCCCGCAGCGGGAACAGGTTCCGTACGTATTTCCAATGAGGTCTTCTCCGTTTGAAAAGTATTCGACAACTGAGAAACATTCTTCGGCTTTGAATGATTCCGCTAACAATAATCATCCAGAGAATAGGAAGTCGGTTCCCGTGGAGGCACCGGAGATGACCTATCAATCACCCAATCCCCCTCAATACAGGAATACTTACCCGCTGGGAAAGCGCAAAAGCAAAAAATGGCTGATGATTTTGATCATTCTTTTACTGATTGCAGGTGTTGCTGCGGCTGGATATTCTTCCTATCAGGAGTTGCACGGTCCGAACAGTGTTTCTGCCCAATTGAAGCGTATCTCTGAGCAGGCTGCACAAAACAGCGGTCCTAAGGATTATTCTATTAAAAGAAGTATCCCATCTGTCAATTGAGGAAAGCAAAATGACAGTCTTTTGAAATTGCTCAGGCTTTCTCCGAAGGGAAAGAAATCAGCTCTGATGGATTGTTGACGCAGTGTGGGGATGCCTGATGTCACAATAGAATAATAGAATCAAACAGGCCCGCCAGCCGGAAAACCCGATTGGTGAGCCTGTTTTTTTCGGTGTGTCGGGCATGACACTAATCTCACAGGTGAAAGTCCTGTCACGGGTAGTTACCGCCAAGTGTAGCGAATAGTTGGT
>CACYCV010000012.1 GCA_902772955.1 uncultured Ruminococcus sp. | reverse complement strand
CAACTTTCTTCTCCGGAATATTGGGACTCTGTCCTAAACCCTGCCGGGGAAAAACCCTTTTTTGAAAAAAAGGGTTTTTCCCCGGACCCCTTTTCCCAAAAAACTTGTGTTTTTTCATCAAAGAACAACAGAAAAAAGGGTATATTTTTAAAAATTGATTTCCCTGGAGCGGCGGAGTGCTCCGTTGTCGATTCGCGCCTTGCTCCACTTCGGTGCGTGACCGCACTGGACGTATTCGCTTCGCTAACATCCAACACTTTGTTCAATGGAATAGTAAGGACTTCACTGAACAATAAAATCGGATGTGAAATTAATTAGTCAAGTTACCCGCGGCTTCGCACTTTGTTCTGCGTCTTATTCTTCACACCTTGTAACACCTGAGCTGACAGAAACCGGGTAGACAGCCGGTTCTCTGCCCTGCTTTTTCAGATAAGCGGAGGAGATGCTTCCGGTAAAATCACTGACGGTGCCAGGTTCCATCAGATTGACCGTGCAGCCCCCAAATCCGCCGCCTGTCATTCTGGCACCATATACACCCGGAATCTCCCAGGCCGCTTCTGCCAGCAAATCCAGTTCCTCACAGGATACTTCATATTGGTCCCTGAGGGAAATGTGAGACTCCCGCATCAGACGTCCCATCTCCCGATAATCCTGCCTTTTCAAAGCTTCAGCCGCCTGTTTCACTCTTTGGTTTTCAGTGACCGCGTGAAAAGCTCTCCTGCGGGAGAGGGAACTGGTGATGCTCTGCTTTTTCCTTTCAAACTCCTCCGGAGAAAGAGAACAGAGTGCGGACACATTCAATTCCCTGCATGCGTACTCACATTCCTGCCGGCGCTGATTGTAGGCGGAGGCCGCCAGAGAATGCTTCACGCCGCTGTTGACAATCACAAGAGCGGCATTTTTCAGGGGAACGTATTCATGCTGCAGGGTATGCGCGTCCAATAAAAGGGCGCAGTTTTCCTTCCCCATGGCTACAGCAAACTGATCCATAATTCCACAATTTACACCGATAAAACGGTTTTCGGCAAACTGACAAATGACAGCCATTTCCTGCCTGGAAAGAAAAGGAAAAAACAGTTCATGCAAAACAAAAGCCGTCACCACTTCAACAGCAGCAGAGGAAGACAATCCCGCCCCCTCCGGAAGGTCACTGCCAAAGAAAAAATCACAGCCTGATGCCGGCTGATAACCAAAGCCTTGCAGCGCCAGAATGACACTGAAGGGATAATCTGCCCAGCAATGCTGCAGATCCGGGCGGTCTGAATGATAGACTCTGACTCCATCCTGAGGATAGCTGTCGGAATAAAACTGTAATTTGAGGTCCGTTCTTCTTGCCGCCGCACAGTGGATTCCTTTGTCAATCGCACACGGCAACACCAGCCCGCCGTTATAGTCCGTATGCTCCCCAATCAGATTGACCCTGCCGGGAGCAAAGCAGTGCAGCTCGGAGCATCTGCCAAAAATCTTTTCAAAACAGGATGCTTCCATAATTTCCTCCA
The DNA here is from genome assembly GCA_902772955.1 of uncultured Ruminococcus sp. Classification (GTDB taxonomy): domain Bacteria; phylum Bacillota; class Clostridia; order Oscillospirales; family Acutalibacteraceae; genus UBA1213. The sequence goes on along the minus strand of CACYCV010000012.1, from coordinate 1,406 downwards.
TTCTTGTTTTTTTCAGGTACAGTTTCTCAGTGAGAACCCTTTCCCGGCGAAAAAAGGGTTCCCAGCGAACCCCCTTTTCCTTAATTTTCCGACATTGAACTGCAAAAAAATCATTGATAAGGCACAATTAAAAACAATATTTTTGAAAAGTGTTTTCCTTGATCCGCCGCTCAGACAGCGCCTTTCGATTTCAAACGTTCTATCAGTTTCACTGCGGCTCCCAAACACCCTGCTGCCGGATACCGGTTGAGGCAGCTTCGTTTTCCAGCATGGCTGTTTCCTCGGAAGTCAGCGAAACCTTCATAGCCTCCGCAAGCTTTTCAGCATGGGAAGGCTTTGTTATGCCCACAATGGGAATAGCACCTTTGCTCATGACCCACAGGATCGGGATCTGAGAAGGATCAATCCCATATTGATCGGCCATCTGCTTCATCGCTGCCAGCAGTCCCTCGATTTTTCTGAACTTCTTTTTGTTGAAGGATACATTTCTCATCGAAAACCTGGGGAAATGGTGTTTTGCATCATAATGACCCGAAAGCGCACCCTGTTCCAGCACCATATAAGCATAATACCGGATTCCGCGGCTGTTGCAGTAGTCAATAATTTCCTGCTGGTCATTTCTCAGCAGGCTGAAATGATTCTGCACCGCACCCAGCTTCAATCCGTTATCTGCAAGAACCCGTTCCGCCTTCCGGATATGCTCCAGCGAAACATTGGAAATCCCGACAGACCGAATCCTGCCCTCCTTTGCAAGTGGAATTACCTCGCATAGATTCAGAGCCAGATTATTGGGAACATGAATCCAGAACAAGTCTGCCGCCTCACGCCCCAGTCGTGTCATACTCTGTTCAAAGGATTTTGTCAGATCTCCCTTACGATATTTTTTACCCGGCATGAATTTTGTGGAAAGAAAAATATCCTCATGTCCCTGTATGAATCCCCCAAGCAGGGTTTCACAGGTTCCCATGCCATAAACCGCCGCTGTGTCCCAGTGAAGAAAGCCGCATTCCACCGCTTTTTCAAAGGACTGCTTCAAGACAGCCGGATCCTGCCTTTTTCCAAACACCATTGAGGATCCGTTCATACCTGTTCCCCACGCCCATGTGCCGATCATAATTTCTTTTTCTGACATTTTGACTCCTCCGTTCTTGCTTTTACCGGTTTATTTTATGATCTCCTCTTATCTTATACATTCATTTTAACACAATCCCCACAAAATGTCCAGCAGCTAACGTGCAGCGTACGGGTGACCCCGCTGGACGTGTTCGCGCCTTGCTCCACTCCGTTCCGCTTGATTTCGCCGTGTCCAGCTTTACTGACGCGGCTTCCACCCCACACGACGCTAACGCGCCGCTTTGGGGTGGTTGTGTTATGACCGGGCATTTTCCCCAGAATTATTTTACACT
>CACYCV010000011.1 GCA_902772955.1 uncultured Ruminococcus sp. | reverse complement strand
TTATCTTTTTTTTGCAACAGACGTGGAGTCTATCTTGTTGTTTCCGAAAAAGCCATCCTCTTACATACTCTCAACACGCCCTTCATTTAGAGCTGGCTGAACACGATCTGCTCATCTATCTCGGCCTCGATGCACTCCCCTTTCAACAGCTTTTCAAAATCCATCTTGACTTTTCGGTCGCCCTTCTGGAGAAGTGCTGACACCAAACCGTTCCCGCTGGTGTTCGCCCAGTAAGGGGAGGCATCTGCGCCATACAAGACTGCGCTGAAAGGATAACCGCAGCGACCAAGCCGCATAAAAAGCAGAACTACAAATACAGTATAGCAAAACCACCGTAGGTTTCCAATCGGTTTTTATTGCCATCATTCTGTCTATTCCATCCTCTATTCTGTCCATGGACGATCGCCCTCATAATGCCATAAACTCCGTTCTCCCGTACCTCACGTCTCTGTCCCGCGGAACTGGAAGCTGTAATGGCGAACTGCCCAGAGACTCAGCAGAATAAGCAGCAGGAAAAGAAGACCAAAGATCGCGTAGCTCTGCCACAGCCTCGGCAGCTTGTCGTATCCAAAATTGTGCATGTGGTAGGTGGCTTGATTGAGAGGGGAGATCCACCCCACCCACACACGCGCCCTATATTCAAGCTCCTCCGGCAGTTTAAAGATACGGATAAGATTCTCCGGATTCAGCAGGAAACCGAAAACAGTGAAAGCAAAAACACTTATCACGCCGGCTGCCTGCCCCTTCCATATATTAAAAAACAGCATCAGGAAAACTAACACCAAGGTATAGGACATCATCAACATGAAAATCGTCTTCGTACACTCGTATGGGCGGCTCATCTCCAGTGTTTTGACCAAGGCCGGGAGGGCGATCTTCTCTCCTTCCCCGGAATATCCGAGAATGGCGGCCGCACGGCTCCACATATTTCCCGAAAATGAACTTCGCACACAGACAGCTGCCGTAGAGCCAAGAATGAACAGCATGTACAGCATCGTAGCGGCAGCAGTATACAGCATCTGCCCCATGATCCACACGGCACGGCTTGTGCGTATAAGGTAAAAAGGAGTAGCCGGTGATAAAAAAGGCATATCCGCAAAAAGCAGGAGCAATAACAGCGACGTAAGAAGGATGGAATTGCTGTCGCCGAAGGTCCAGATAAACGGTTCCAATGCCTGTAGGGTTGTTTCATGCTCATGAGCGAAACCAAGGGCTTTATCGGTTAAAAGGAAACATAAGATAAAAGCCAGGAAAAAAGTCACGATCACCCTGGGATTCCTGTGCCAATGCCTGAAATTACATCCCGCCACAGAGAAGCTTTGCCTGAAAAATCTTATAGGTTCCTCAGCGCTTTTTCGCCCCTTGCAAGAAACAACAATATTATTATCGTGATAAGCATGACCATCCATACTGCAGCTCCTTTTGAACCCATAGCCCATTGTTCACCCGGCGACAGCCATTCCCTTGGATTACAGATCCAAATATTCGGAAAATACCTTTCGCACAGAATGACGAAAAGATAATAGACGATAAACGGAGACAGGAACGCCACATATCTGCTGCCAGTCAATCCCGACATCAGCATCCCTGTTCCCGCCCAGATCATCCCCGACAAGAAACACAACCACATTTTCGCTGACAACAAGCTGAGTCTCCCCCTTATAACGCCGACTGCGGCCGCTTGGACACTCGGAGTCAAATCCGTCACCGGAGCAGCTTCTGTCCAGGACAGGATCAGCACTGACAATACAGCGGAAAACATGCTGCCTGCCACGATCACCAGACCGCCCGCCGTCATGCAGGCGGCCATTTTCCCCAACAGATAATCTCTCCTTGTCGTTCGCAAGAGTATATGCTTGACTGAACCGGATTTCAGGTCATCTACAAATCCGGCAGCATACGGAAGGGATGAGAGCAGCGGAATCATAAAAGACATCAGATCCCCATTCAAGGCATTGAGCGGGTATTCCAGAGAATAACCAAAAGGAAATTCCATCCCCTCGCGAATTGCCACCAGTATCTGGTCGAAACCGGAAATGAACTGAAGAACCGGGATCACAAGGATCACGGCATCTGCCGCAGGTGAACACAAGGCATATCTCAGAAAAGTTCCGAATGTATTTGAAAATGAACTGCTGTCAGCCCTCTGCTTTTCCCGAATGTCTCCATGAGAAGGCCCATGTATTTTTTTTCTGAAAATCGAGCAGGGGAGATGCCTCCCCCTCTCGATTCGGCTGCATCGCCTGCGGCTTGTAATAAAGACAAGAAATACAGACGTGAAAAGACATGTGCCGGAGACAAGCAGATGCAGCCGGCCTATTTCCTTGTTGGTACGGATAAGTTCCTCATCATCCTCGCATGGGATTATTATGATATTCAGCCGTACCAATTCCTGCATACATGCTTTCATCGCAGCCTTG
>CACYCV010000010.1 GCA_902772955.1 uncultured Ruminococcus sp. | reverse complement strand
ACGGAGGTGCTGCTGCGGATCCTGGCACAAAAATATCCGAAGTATAACCTCACGGAGGATAAGATAGAGTTGATTACCTCCGCTTCCTCCATTCATGATATCGGAAAGATCGCCATCCCGGATTCGATTCTGCTTAGCCCCCGACGGCTGACCTATGAGGAATTCCGGGTCATGAAGCAGCATACCGTCAAGGGCTGCGAAATACTTGACCAGCTCGATTCCGTAGAAAAAAATGAATACTTCCGCTATTGCTATGATATCTGCCGCTATCACCATGAAAAATGGGACGGGATGGGTTATCCGGACGGACTGGTGGGAGATCAGATTCCCATCTGGGCGCAGGTGGTGTCGTTGGCAGACTGCTATGATGCCCTGACCAGCGAACGTCCCTATAAATCTGCTTATTCTCATGAACAGGCGGTAGAAATGATCCGCACCGGTGCCTGTGGAGCCTTTTCCGAGGAAATGCTGGATTGCTTCAGTGCCGCTTTGCCGAAATTTAAGGAGCTGGCTGTGGAATATGCCGATGTCAATCATGAAGACAGAAGCGTTTCCTCATCCTCCAAGCGGGAGGCTGAAAAGAATCCGGAAAAACAGAATCAGGATCTCTATGTCAGAATGGACAGAAAGGATCTGATCGAAACCATCGAGCATCAGAAAAGCGTGATAGCAGAGATGCAGAAGCGGGATCTGTATGTTCTCAACAGGGTTTCCGATTTCCTGATGGAATTTGATCTGAAAAACGATATGCTTCACGAGCGGAAGGGCAGCATGAAGGATATCTGCGGCTATGTTCCTAAAAATTATGAAGAAACGGTCAATGTTCTGTCTGACAGCTGTATGGAGGAATATAAATCCGGCTTTGCCCGTACCTTCCGTCTGCCTAATCTTCAGGAGGCGCTGGAAAACGGAGAAGAAAGCCTGAGCTTTGAATGCCTGATGGACATCGGTCGTGAGGAGTATTCTGATGTCCGCTGTGTGGTTGTGCCGGTGAAAGAGGAGCAGGGAATCAGGACAATTTATCTGCTGATTTCTCGTCTGCACCCCAACAGTGTGGAGCATTATTATGGCTCTGACAGAGATGCGGTGACCGGTATCTGGAATTATACGGGTGTCAAGCGGGAAATCAATGATTACCTGCAGAATAACGGTAAGAACGGTTATCATGCGATGGTGGTGATTGATATTGATGATTTCCGCACCATCAATAAGCAGGCCGGCTATCGCTTCGGTAATGATGTGCTCCGGGATATTACCAATCTGCTGAAATATCAGATTGCCGGCGGCAATATTCTGGGAAGAATCGAGGATGATAATTTTGTCATTCTGATCAATGACTGTCCCGATAAGGAAGAACGCAGCGTCCTGATTGAAGATATCTTCAAATGCATTCATAAAACCTATATCTTTGATGAAACCCGTACCCCCGGCATTTCTGCCTCTATCGGTATCGCGCTGTATCCTCAGGACGGCGGAGATTTTGATGAACTGTTTAGTAATGCTTCCAAGGCAGTAGAGCTGGCCAAGCTCAACGGCAAGGATATGTATCTGTACTATCACCGCAATATGCGGGAAAACTGGGAGCTGAAAAAATACGACACCGCTCTTTCCGTCAAGGAAAAGAATGAGATCAGCACAACGGATTTCCGTGAATACTTTATTCCTGCCACGGATTCCGGCAGCGGCATCATTCTGTCCTATGATATGCTGGGTGTCAGCGAAGCCTATATGAACCGGCTCAAAAATGTAGACAGCATTCTGGAGGCGGCAGCCCACGTAAAAAATCTGACGGCAATCTGTCTGAATATTCTCAATAAGCTGTTTTCCACCATTGCCTCTCTGGAGCGGGAAAACATGGCGCTTCCGGAGCTGGCCATTCCCACGATGTTTGACGGCAGGAACACGGAGTCTGTTCTGACGGCCCTGGAGGAAATGATGAATAAGCATCCCATCGACTGCCGCAATGTCTGCCTGCTGCTCTCTCATGATATGATTGAGCAGATGAGTGTGGCTGAGCTTTCTGACTTTGTGGGTCAGCTCAAAAACTACGGATTCCGGGTGGGCGTCCATCATGTGGGCATCCGGAACATCAATGTCAACTGCTTTGTCGAAAACCTTTTTGACAGAATCGTATTTGCCAGGGATTTTATCCAGGCAGTCAACGACAATGTGTACGATATTGAAATTCTTTCCAATCTCATCCGTTATTTTGACAAGCTGGGAGCAAAATCCTTTTTGCCGGGGGGGACAGGAGATGAAATTGTCCATGCACTGCGGCAGCAGACCCCCTTTTCCTTCGGCATTTATCAGGATGAAATGATTCCTCTGTCAGAATTCAAGCAGCAGATGAATTCTTCCTCTGTGGTCAGGGAATATCCTGTACTCAACCATGAGCACACCTCCCTGGTGCTGAACGAAAAAATGTATGATGAAATACTGGAACAGACCAAGTCCTTCATTCTGGAATGGTCACCCCGTTTTGATAAAGCAAAGGTTTCCGGGTCTTTTGAAAATATGTACGGCTATTCCCTGCAGCAGGAGGATTTTATCCGCCGTCTGCCGGAGATGGAATTCATTCATCCTGATGACCGCAAAAAACTGATTGAGAAGCTGAATGCAGCCCGTTCCGATCATGCGGAATCGGAAGCCTTTATCCGGGTGTACCATAAGAAGCAGGATGATTATCTCTGGAACAGGATCCGTTTTGTCACCATCCGCAATGCTTCCGAGGTGCCGGTGAGAATTATGGCTGTCTTTACCGATATTTCCGATTCCCGTACGGATGTGATCGACACCCGGCGGAAGGATCGTACCGATTTTATTACCAATCTGTACAACAAGCATGCCACCGAAAATAAAATCAAGAATTATCTGTATGATGAGGGGGCAGGCGGTGAGCATTGCTTCCTGATTGCGGAAATCTGTGGATTTGAGGTTTTGGAACGCAGCCTGGGGGCCGTATTTTCCAATGCGGTTTTGAAGGAGGTTGCGCAGAATATCCGGGAGTTGTTCCGGGATTCCGATATTATCGGGCGCAGCAGCGGAAACCGCTTTATTATCTTTGTCAAGGGTATGAGCGACCGTGCCAAGGTAACCGAAAAGGCAGAGCAGATCTGCCGGATGATCAATAATCATTATCAGTCCGATGCCGGCACCATCAGCGTGTTCGGAAAGGTGGGAATCAGCTGCTTCCCGATGGACGGAAGCACCTATGACGATCTGTATTCCGCTTCACTGAAAGCGCTGTACTTTGCGAAACATAATGTGAAATGTAACGTTGCGTTTGCTGCTGAGGCTGCCGGCACTACCAGACTGCTGCATGAATGACAATTCCCGCACAGAATGTCTTTCGGCTTCTGTGCGGCTTTGTATTGACAGAACAGGAACCGCTGTGTACAGTGGGATTCCACGACTTTCTATTACCTTCCATGAAGGGACGTGACAAAAATGGCAGCCGATATTATGCGGTTTTCTCCCTTGGGAGGAGATTGGATTATCAAAGAAAGGCTGGGCAAGGGAACCTTCGGAACCGTTTACCGTGCGGAAAAAACAGCCCTTGGCAGCCGCTATGAATGCGCCGTGAAGCATATTTCGGTGCCTCCGGAGGATTTTTCGGAGGATATGCTGCTTTCCGAAGGACTTTCCGGTTCTACGGAAACCGTTACTCAATATTACGACGAGCTGCTTCGTTCTCTGTCCAATGAGATCAATGTGTGCTACTCTCTGAAGGGACATACCAATATTGTTTCCTATGAGGACCAGTATGTTTTCAGGAAGCAGGACGGCCATGGCTATGATGTGTTTATCCGGATGGAGCTGCTCACCAGTCTGCAGCAGTACAGCAAGGACCATGTCTGGACAGAGGCGGATGTGCTGCGGATGGGTGTGGATATCTGTACGGCGCTGGAGGTGTTGGGAAGCAAGAACATCCTTCACCGGGACATCAAGCCGGCCAATATCTTTTTGACGAAGGACGGGGTATTCAAGCTGGGGGATTTCGGAGAATCCAAAATTCTTTCCGGCCTGACAGAAACTGTCTCCACACGGGGTACCTTTTCTTATATGTCACCGGAAGTTTCCCGAAGGGACCATGCCGATCAGAGAGCTGATCTGTATTCTTTGGGGATGGTTATGTATAAGCTGCTGAATAACAACCGTGGACCGTTTCTGTCTCCTGACGCACCTACGATTTCTGCGGCAGAGAGCGAACAGGCTACCTTCCGTCGATTTCGAGGAGATGCTTTTCCGCCGCCGTGTCAGTGTACTAATCCTGCGCTTTCCTATGCTGTTCTGCGGACGTGTGAATTCGATCCTGCCCGCCGCTGGCAGTCTCCTTCCGAACTAAAAGACTATCTGCTGCAGATTTCCAAGGGATGTGCGGTTCTTCCCGACCAGACAGCCGTGCATCAGTCACAGCCATCTACAGGAGACGCACCTCCCCCTGTCGATGCCACAATTCCCATGCGAAAACCCGCACCGGCCCCTGTCGATGCCACAATTCCCATGCGAAAACTCGCATCTGGGCCTGTCGATGCCACGATTCCTATGGCGGGATACCAGCCTCGGAACGGTTCTCCCCGGAAAGCCGCCGTACCGTCTGTGACAACCGCCTCCGGTGAACCCCAATCAGCAGTGGTACTGCCGGATGCTTCTATAACTTCCGGTGTTCCCGAGGGAAAGCCTCCGAAGAATAACCGGGGCATGAAAACGGTGCTGCTGATTCTGCTGATTGTCGTCATCCTGATGGGCGGGGTGATTGCGCTGATCCTGTTGGGAAGCGCTTCCGACAAAAAGAAGGGAAACGAAGCAGGTCAGGAGAGAAGCTCAGCCGTTCCGTCCGGTGGGGGACAGTCCTCTGCGGTGCTTTTCAGCCGGGTAGAATCCTCTTCCGGGGAGGAAGAACCTTCCCAGACATCCATAGAAAGTCCGGCAACCACCAGCAGGGAGGAAACATCCGCGCAAGAATTCTCTGCTCCTACTGCTGAAAGCTCGTTGGAGGAATCCCGTCAGGAGGAATCCTCTGCTGTCAGTTCAAGCCCGCAGGAAACCTCCATGGGAGAACCCTCTGCCCAAGAACTGGTGACAGTGTATGATTATACCGGGAGTGCCTGGTTTACCGTATCGGCTGCCCTGGAGCGTTCCGGTCTCAAGGTGGAGGCGGAATATCAGTACAGTGACAAATATGAATATGATCGGGTGATGGATCAGTCTGTCAAGGCGGGTCAGAAGGTTGAAAAAAACACCAGGATTCTTCTGACAATTTCCAAAGGACCCCGGGTGGAGGTTACGAAATCCTTTTGCCGACAGTTGTTGAGAGTGACCTCCAAAGCCGGCTCATCCGAGGCTCATCTGGCACTCTATGAGCGGGAAGGCGAGCATTGGAAGCTGGTCTTTGAATCGGAGGGAATGTTGGGTTCGGACGGTGTCGGAAGTCATCACGGCGGAAGCAATTCTGTTACGCCGGTGGGCGATTTCCCTTTGAGCTTTGTTCTGTGTGCTACACAGCCGGAAACCGGTCTGGTGTGGCAGAACGTGACTTCTTCTACGGTGATTGTCACGGATCCCTCCTCCCCGAAGTACAATATGATTCTGTCGTCAGCCCCTGCCGGTGTGAAGTGTGAAAGCATCGGTGCGAAGCTGACTAACCAAGGAGAATATAATGCCTGTATCTTTATTCAGTACAACGGAACCGGCTTTTCCTCCGAGGGGGTTGTCAAGGATAAGGGTGCCGCATGGATGCTTCGCGGCGTTAACGGGAAGCCGGGTCCCACAGACGGCTGCATTGATATTTCCGCTGATGCTATGACAGAACTTCTCCGGCATCTTAAAAATTCGGATTATCCCTACATCAGCATTGAATAAACTATGAGGAAATGAGGAAAGCTGCATGAATCATTCAGGAACCGTCATTCGGTTGATTATTGTGATTGTCATCTTTACCGTCTGCTTTGCAGGTGCCTTCACCGTTGGCAGGCTCCTTCCCGACAACAAGGAAACAGAACCGACCGGTACCTCTCAATCCTCTCAGCAGGACAAAACCAAGAAAGAACAGATTTCGGTGTCCGCTTCGCAAAGCTCCGGTTCCATAGGTTCTTCCTCCCAAAATGCACCTAAACAAGATAAGAGGGAAGATGCTGCGGAGAATTCCGGGGACTCTCTCTCCTCTCTGCCAGAATTATCTGCCCGGGAGGATGTGCCTGTCCCCGGGGAAAATCCGGAAATATCTCTTTCGGAGGAGACGTCCCTGTATTTTGAAATCGGGAATCTTATCTGACAGCGCACCGGCCTCTGGATATTTTTTAGCTTTATGCACCTTCTCTGCTTCCGCCCTGTACGCTCCTGACCGGGAGTTGACGGGGCGTTTTTTT
>CACYCV010000009.1 GCA_902772955.1 uncultured Ruminococcus sp. | reverse complement strand
CATTGCCGAACTGCCGGGATCGGAAGGTCTTGAAAAAGACCAGGTCGTATTCCTGCAGACAGAAGCAGGCTATCCGATGCGCGTCAGAGTCGCGGACAAGACAGAAACAGATATCACATTCGATGCCAACCATGAGATGGCCGGCAAGGAACTCAATTTCCGCATTGAACTCGTCGAAGTACGATGAACGAAAATACCGGATCTTAATTGATCCGGTATTTTTAATTTGCCCCATATTTTCCGGATAACTCTTTATCAAAAAAGCAGCACTCTACGCATTCTTTTGGGGAATATATTTATATATAAGCAGATGATGATGGATAATCATGCATAATAATCACAAAATCAAAGCCTATAGAATAAAGTAGAGAATAACTATAGAATAAAAAGGAGATTGCCGCTAAATGAATCTTGGCATAGAAACTGAATACATAGAATTTAAAACTTCCACTTCCCAGACAACAAGAGCACTTGAATCTTTGGTGGCCATGCTAAATAAACATGGTGAAGGAGAATTGTATTTCGGCGTTGCAGATAACGGCGATGTAATTGGACAGAACATAGGAAATAAAACGATCAAGGATCTGTTAGACGCAATAATGACTCGGATAAAACCAACCGTTATCCCGGATATATCTCTTGAGACATACGGTTGTCAATCAGTTATCAAAGTGCATATCAGAGGCAATAATAAGCCTTACTCAGCTGATGGAAGATATCTGATCCGTTCCGGCAGTGAGAATAAGAAAATCGAACCTGAATTACTGAAAGAACTTGTTTTCACAAATTCTCCCGAGTCTATTTTGGATATGGAATCTTTCAATCAGGATCTGACATTCAGTCAGCTGAAACAGTTGTACATTACACATGGTTTCACGATTGACAGCCAGACTTTCCCGAAAAATACAGGTTTGTTATGCACTGACGGAAAATATAATCTGCTTGCTGATATTCTGTCCGACAACAATAATTGTTCCATTAAAGTTGTCAGATTTAAGGGTAATGATAAAACAGAAATAGTTCTGAGAAATGAGTATGGTTATAAATGCATGCTAATTGCGATGGAACAAGCTCTGGACTATGTCAATTCCATGAATGAAACACGAATAGAACTGAGCGGCAGCGCTGTAAGAAAAGAAATCAGGCTGTTTGATGAACAATGTCTCAGAGAAGCATGGAGCAATGCATGCCTTCATACAAAATGGTCGGCAATGATTCCGCCTGTCATGTATATTTTCAATGATAGAATAGAAATTGTTTCCACCGGCGGACTTCCGATCGATTATGCATTGGAGGATTTTTATGCAGGCATCAGCCATCCCGTAAACCGGCAACTTCAGAAGATAATGGGGCAGCTCGGTATTGTCGAACAAACAGGACATGGAGTTCCTGCAATTGTAAGTAAATACGGAAAAGAAGCATTCAATATTTCCGATCATCGTATTATTGTCACATTGCAATTCCCGTTCATGCCGGAAGGAGGTAACACTGACTACTCCTCATTGACACTGTCCCAAAAGAAAGTATTGACCGCAATTAAAACACAGCCAACGATCAAAACAAATGAGCTGACTGCTGTAACAGGTCTTAAGATAGCCCGCATCAATCAGATTATCCGGGAATTGAAAGATCTTGACCGGTTGGAGAGGATCGGATCCAACAAAACAGGTTACTGGAAAGTAAACTGATTTTTTTTCTTTAAGCTGGGGTTCACGGCATTTTTATAGTTGTATGATCCTGTCTGTATATTTCCATAAATACATGATCATCTTTGCGGTCATATTCCCTGTATCCGCATTTCTCATATACATGGATCGCTCTCGCATTTTCCGGATCAGCACGCAGGAAGATCCTGGTCAGCCCCAGATCGTTCATGCCGTATCCGATCATAGCGGAAACAGCTTCCGTACCGAATCCCCGATCCTGCATAGCGGCAGTGATGGCAATGCCGAATTCCCCTTCCGTTTCCTTCAGATTCATCAGTTCGGTATTTCCGATAAACTTGCCCGTACTCTTTTCGATCATGGAAAAGACAGGTGCCTCTTCTTTCAGTTTTGACTGTATCCATTCCGCTTCCTGTTCCGCAGTAAAAGTCATATTTCTTGTACCCAGGAACCGGTTGACGTTCTCATAATCATTGACCATGGTTAGATAATCATTGATCAGACACTCAGACACCTTCACAAAGCTGATCCGCTCAGTTTCAAATACCTGTTTCATAAAACACCTCCTGCAAGACATGGAAATTTCAGACAGTATAACACGGAAACCACTCTCAGGCATAACTATGGATCATGCCTTGTCCTGAAACGGCACCTGTTATTTATGACGTTAGTCGTTATAATAAAAATAACAGACAAGGAGAATCCATCATGAGTATTACAGTCAATCTTCGCTACAAAGGCAAAAACGGCAGTGCCCTTGCTTTCGCAAAGGAAATGACGGAAAGCGGAACAGTAGCTGCCATCAGGGCAGAGGCAGGCAACCTGCGCTATCATTATTACCAGGATCTCGAAGATCCCGAAACGATCCTTCTGATCGACCAGTGGGCAGATCAGGAAGCACTGGATATCCACCACGCTTCCCCGATGATGAAAACACTCGCAGAATTAAGAAACAAATACGATCTGCATATGAGCGTAGAACGCTTCAAGTCCGACGAGGACGGAATTCCCGAATCCGACAAGGCATTTATCCGTCAGTAAACTGTGTCCCCGGGCACGGTTTTTTTATTGATTCAGCAAAACGATCGCAATCAGGACCAGGATCACTCCGGCAGCCTGTCTCCGTGTCAGCTTTTCATGGAAGAACAGGGAACTGACGAAGGTGACGATCAGGATCGTCCCGGATGAGAAGACAGGATAGACGATAAAAGCCGGGATACCGTTCAATGCTTTCAGCAGTAAAGCGGCTGAGAAATAATTCGGAATACCGACCAGGATCCCTGCAAGAAGATCGCGGAAAGACAGTTTCTTCCCGCCTTTCTTTGTCTCACGTACCAGCAGGAACAGGGTGATCAGCGAAGCGAGGAAAAAGAGAATGAAAAAATAAACAGGCTCTTCATTGCGCGTACCGTAAAGGCTGTAGATCTTGGCCATGGAATCGGACATGCCGTTCGTAAACAAAACTGCCAGCAATAACCCCAGACTGAAATCCGCAGTTTCCCGGTCCGCTTTCTGACTCTGT
>CACYCV010000008.1 GCA_902772955.1 uncultured Ruminococcus sp. | reverse complement strand
GTTGTCTATACGATATATGGCGTCTACGAGGATACGGAAGAAATGATAAGGGTGCTCATATATGACCCATCCGTATTGAACTGACACATAAAAAAAGTACATATCAAAAACCTGTCTCCCTCTATATACAAAGCATTGACATCTGAAAGCGAGTTTATATAGTATGAAGCTAATGAGGATACTGAAACCGGCTGGTCACCGTTGATCCTTTCACTGGTATTTGCTGTATTACTCTTTACGGGATTGAATTCATCTATAAACATTCAGATTGCCGCCAATACCCTGACATATTTTTTTGCCGGATCGATCTGGGGCCTCAGTATGATCCTTCCGGGGCTTAGTTCCTCTTCATTACTGATTCTGACAGGAATCTATCAGCCAATGACAGCTGGCATCGCAGCATTGGATTTCCGTGTGATTCTGCCGTTACTGGCCGGGTTAAGCGTTACAGCACTTACCCTGTCCAGAATCGTTCATGACATGTTTGAGAAGAAACGCGGATTGATTCTGAAGATCATCATTGGAATCGTAATCGCATCAACTTTGTTCATTCTTCCCGCGTTCTTCCCCACCGCTTTGCAGTTATCCGTATCGTTATTGTGTTTCATCAGCGGATATGCATTGGCAAGAGGTATGGACATGAAGAAAGAGAAACTGATGATATAAAGAATAAAAACAGCTGACGATACATTTTTAGTTCTGTTCTGGCGTGATTTCAATTCAGGTTAATAGGCATATATTATTCTGTATGTAATGCGAAACCGTTTGGGTGTTTCACATTATTAATCATTTTTCAGATAACCATTTGTATTTTTTTTTAGATTTGACAGATATTGTCAGTAAGAAAAAAGCAGCTATGACTATCAGTGAATTCACAATCAAGCCGAAGAATAACTTCAGGAGTTATCATAATGCTTATCAAAGATCCCGCTTGACCAGCGGGATCTTTTTCATGGCATGCGGGAATGATATCTGTCGATTACACCTGCATATTCGTGACGTTTATCAACGTTTTTCGAAAAACAATACCCGGTATTATATCCTGCAGGTTTTTCCAAGACCGTATTATCCTGAGGGATCCCGGATATTGAGTATATTTCGTGAAAGTTCATTATGCTTAGATCGGCATGATTGTATTCTGCCGGTGATGAAATACAAACAGCTGCCTTCTCAGAAAAATCAGGCTGGGTGCTGACCAGAATGAACGTGTCCGCGTTTTCTGCTGTTTTCTCCTGGTAAAGCCGGCGTGACCCTTGGTATCCAGAACGGTATTACTCCGTCTGTGACAGGATGTCACATAATGATATGAATTCAGTATCTTCTCAATCCTTCCGTTCCTGATCCGGGGTTCAGGCATTATCTGCGGTCTTTGTATCTTTGCCGCTGTCATTCATGCCGCAAACATAGTCTCTTGTCTCCTGCAGATTCTTTGGCAGAGGATATTTTTCACGCATTCTCTGAATGCTTTCAGATGTTGGGGTATTGGGAATATTGTTTCCCTCCGCATCACGAAGATGACCCCAGCCCATGCTTGTCGGGGCCGGATCACAGGAGACCTGGGCAGCATAGAAAGCAAGACTGGCATTGTTTTCCGGATAAAGGACCCGCGCAGCACCGCCGGCAATAAAGTAATAGAAAGCTTTATCCTTGTTCGACCATGCGCTGACACTGTCTTGCATGGCAAAGAATTGTTCCAGACGTTTTTCAGGAGAACCAATATTCTGGAGATTCAGCAGTTCTGCATGGGCGAACTCTGCCGGGATGCGTCCGTCTGTTCCATAGCCTCCGTTCTCTTTTTTCAATTCCAATAATTCTTTCTCGGCCGTTTCTTTTACCTGTGTATGGTATTCCCAGATATTGGTAGAATAGTTTTTCAGTCTGTTCAGATCTTTTTCCGCACTCTTTCCGGCAATCTTTCTGAGCATACATGTTAATCCGGCTGCGCCGTTCCACCATCCGTAGGAAACCTGTCCTGCACCACAGCTGATCAGATATTCCGTGATCGCTGTTACTGCATCTTTTCCTCCGGCAAGAAGCTTCCTCTCCAGTTCTTTTTTTCCGGGATTGTCCGCAAAGAGGTTTTCCTCATGGGCATATTCATCAGCCAGCTGTCTGTAGTACTGGATAAGACGGATTGAGTCAGCGTTTGAGGAATGATCCGTTTCTTTGATCGCATAAAGATTTCCGGCTCCCAGCTCATTGTAAAGTTCCCTTTTGACAGCTTGTGTCCTGGCATTTTCCTTAGACCGGGCAGGTTGATTTTGCGGATTAATATTAGCCTGTGAGGCTTTCCAGTTACTATAACTCAGAATTCCTCTGATACCTAAAAAAGCAAACAGAGCTGCAAAAGCCACTATCAAGGCAACATAAACAAATACATTGCCGTTCTTCGCGGAAACCGTCCTGAGTCCCCCGGGCAAAGCAATAAGAAGTCCGACGGTGCCAATCAGGAGATACACGGATCCGCCCAGCTGCAAAAGACGCAGTGTCTTGTTATTCGTTCCTGCTTTTCTTACAGCCGTTTTATTTTGCTGATTCGCTGATTGATTTTTCTCTTTTCCTATTAACCAGGCAATGAGAACACCTGTCCAATGACATATCGCTATCGTGATTCCAATAGACATGATAAAAAGAAATGTGCCCTGCATATAGACATTGCCATGTGAGGATCCGGGGAGTTTCACCATCCAGATTCCCAGGATCACTCCGGCCAAGGCTGATACAATAAACGCGGCCTTTTCGATCCAGGCTTTTGACATATCTGTTTTTTCTACCGTCTGCTCTTTTGCTGACAGCACAATACCGGCAATTACTAAAATGAGATATACGTACAGCATATTCTTTCTTCCTCCTGCTTTGAATTGGGTACCAGTCATTTACAGTATAGCAAAACGTCTTTGTGATTTGCCGGACTGGCTGTCCGCTTTCACTCTTATCTTTATTAAATCATTAAAAAAAACAGGTAATGTGAATAAACGCCTGGTCAATTTATCCCAGTGAATGAGCGTACTCTTTTCCTTATGAAATTCATATACTATGCCGCCTGAAGCATACTTCTGTTGTTTCAGGACGTAGATCTGGAGGCTTTGAACCGACAAGATCAAAGAACGACAGAGGAGACAGAGGGCTGGCCCCTGTCTCCTCTGACATTTCAGCTATTCAGAGTATTCGGTTACCATTCCGGTTCCGACTATTACTCCATCACAAAGGACAGCGCG
>CACYCV010000007.1 GCA_902772955.1 uncultured Ruminococcus sp. | reverse complement strand
TGCTTCATGGAACGGCTCAGCTGCTCCAGTGTGACACCATATTTTTCGGCAATATCTCTGGCGTAGCTGATACCCTCCGGCGGCGCCAGGAATACCTTGTAAGAACGTCGGCCTTCGTGGATGCCGGTAATCAGGGAGGCGACGCCGAGATCTCCTTCCAGGGCGTTCATTTCTTCCAGTCCCTGTGCCAGCTCGTGCATGTGGGTATTAAAAATGGTTCTGGCGCCCAGCAGACGCAGCGCCCGCACAACATCCTTGGCGATGTATAGGCCCTCCGCAAAGGAGGTGGTGGCCAGCGGTTCGTTGAACAGCAGCAGGCTGGCACCGGTAGCCTCGCGGAAAATCTGACTGATGCGTCTGGATTCCTCTCCCAGACGGCCGAGATTGACGGTCTGGTTTTCATCAGCCGGAAAATGAGTGTAAATATTATCGCAGGGGGACAGGGCTATGGTTTTGGCAGGAACATAAATGCCATGCTGCGCCAGCAGGAAAATCAGACCGATAGCTTGTGTAAAGGTGGTTTTTCCGCCTCGGTTGGGTCCTGTCATGATAAAAATGCCGTGGTTGTGGGTAAAGGAAAAATCATTCTTGACAATATCGATTTTTTCGCCCTGCAGCTTGAGCATCGCCAGCTTGAGATTGTAGATGCCGGTAGAGGAAAGCATTTTTTGGCTGGTTTCCCGGATATCAGGACGTGCCATGGGCAGACCGGCTTCCATGACCCGGCTGCAGAAATCTGCCCAGCGGATGTAAAACACAAACTCAGGTATCAGGCGGGTCAGACGATAGCCGCTGACGTTGACGTACTGGGAGAGGTTCTTTTTCAGCTGCTTGACGGTGGTACCCAGCATCTCCGAGACAGAACGGCTGAGATTTTTCATCAGGGGATCATCACCTGCTGACTTTCCCACGGAATGCACCTTGGACATTCCGTTGAAGGCAGGACCGGAGGAGCTGGCTTTGCCAACCATGTTTTTGAACACGGACAGATAGCCCAGAAAATTATTCAGAATGGTAGAATGGTCAAATTTTTCCTTGTTGATGGACATCAGACCGACGGTAGTAGGCCGGAGCATTTCATCCAGGTTGACCCCCAGGGTAATACTTTTGATCCGGGAGGTTTCTGTCAACAAATTATTGATATCGGTTTTGAGATGGTCAAAGCCGCTGTCGTTATATACGGCGCCAACAAACTCCTTCAGCTGTCGGAGTCCCTCGGACTGAACGCTGTGTTTGGTCAGGGCGGTGTGGATACCAATAATGCAGTCTACATAGGCTCCTAACTCCAGGAGACGGTTGATCAGCTGCCATACCGGGGCAACGGAGTCATCCTTGAAGGATTTGTCAAAGGTCTTGAGATATTCCAGCTGTTCCAGCATGGATTTGATGCTGTCCCGCAGCTGGGGAAAGGCCAGAAGATCCTGAAAGATATCGCAGCGGTAGCGAATGACCTGAGGGTCGCTTTCTATTTCTGTCATCATGCGCTTCATCAGCTTTTTTTCAGCATCGCTTTCTGTGATAGCATCCAGAATCGGATCCAGTGACAGATCGTTATAAGCCTCATTGCTAAGCACCTGAAAGGCAGGAACTTTTCCGGCAGGATAGAGCAGGCTGAAATCACTCATGAGTACGTCCTCCTTTGTCGGTTCCGGTGTGGATGGTTCGGATGAATTGTCTCCTGAGACGGGGGCGGCTGGCTTCTGTTAATATTATAGCGAAGAACAACAGATAGTTCAATCAACTGTTTTTAGATTTCTGCAATTATCCCGATAATAAATCAACGACTTGTTGACAGGGTCCGGCAATTTCAAGAGAAGAAGAACGCCGGAATGGGAAATTAAAAAGCTTTGTTGTTATAACAAGGGCTTTTTCCTCTCAAAGCTGCCCAGGAAGGGACGGACCTCCTTTTTGGCGATTTCATCCGCAAAGCAAAGCAGGGGAACCGCAAAGCTCTCTCTCCGGAAATTATAGGCATTCATGTTTCCTTCTGCAGTTGCCACCACGGTGTGGGTGGCCAGGTTGTGACTACAAAGTGCATCCATACATCGGTCCACCTCCTTTAGCTCCATTCCGGTGCGGCTGCTGATCAGAGAGGTAGCAACGGGCATACAGGGCAGGGAATAGAGAAAAAAGAGGATCCGCAGCAGCTTTTCATCGGCAAAAAGGGAAAAAACCTCCCGCAGGGCTTCCTGATCGGAAAGCTGATCCCGGAGGCGGCTTTTGGGCTCCATTAGTAGAAAAAAATACCGGAGATCCGGAGACATCCTGACATTGGAAAAGCCGTCATCATCAATTACCTTGGAAAAATAATCCAGATGGTTCTCTTTCGTAGAGACGGAGTCATCAATGAATTTGTTCATGAAATCATCAATGACATTGATATTTCCCAGCAGCCCGATTTCAATTGCCCAGCAGATACTGAAGGCATAGTGATAGGCCTCCTCTCGCTTCATCTGACAGAGCTTTCTGGCCAGAGACAGGGCGTAGCTTTGTTCCTCTCGGCCAAACAGGGTATCCAGGCTCACGTCCAGCAAATCGGAAATCCGCGGAAGCAGCTCTGCATCCGGTGTTCCGCCTCTTTCCCATCGGGACACCGCCTGAGTGGTGACACCGATCATCTGCCCCAGCTGCTCCTGGGTGATTCCTTTTTCCATCCGTGCTTTTTTGATCTGCTCTCCGATGACGCTCATAGGATCAATCCTCCATTGATTACTCTGATGATTGTATTATAGCAAAAAAAAGGATATAAATCAATGGAAAATTGAAAGCGGCGGAGTGCCTCCGCTGTCGATTCGCGGCTTGCTCCACTCCGTTCCGCTCGGTTTTGCCGTGTCTGAACTTTTTTTGGCGCGATTTCCACCCCACACACCCCTTACGGGGCGCTCCGGGGTGGTTCTTTTTTGACCGGCGCCCGCAGCCGAAAACTGCGGGCGCCCCCCTTGAAAGGAATTGCATATGAAAGCCCAGATTCCAAAGTACAATGTCTCCATCATCGACGGGAAAATCTCCGTCGTGGAGAACGCCGTCAGCTCTGCCGCAAAAGATAATAAAAAAGCACCCGAATTTATCGGTTCTTAGTCTCGACTTTCGACAGTCCTTCCGGTATAATCTCCCCTGCCGCCGAGGACTGTCGGAAAGGAGCCATCATGAATAACAGACAGTCAAAACAAGGAACAGACAACAGAATAACAGCACTCTATTGCAGGCTCTCCAGAGACGATGACCTGCAGGGCGACAGCAACAGCATCTTCACATGCGCCAGCTACCGCAAGGCAACCAAGCCGTGCAGCTCGCACCAGATTCGCAACGTCGTTGTAGAAAAGCTGGTGCTAAAGCAACTCAAGCTGGTATTCGCCTTCGCCAAAGAACACGAGGATGCCTTCGTGCAAATGATGACACAGCTCAGCAGCGCAGAGCATAACCGCTTGATGCGTGAATACCGGAAGGAATGCGATCAGGTAAAGGCACGGATCAGTCAGATCGACACCATCGTCCAGCGGCTCTATGAGGATAACGTCTCCGGCAAGATCAGCGACGATCGGTACATGAAGATGTCTGCTGGGTACGAAACAGAGCAGGCAAAGCTGGAGACACGGCTTACAGAGATCGAAGCATACCTGCAGGGGCAAAAAGAGCAGGCAGCAGGGATCAACGCCTTCCTGCAGATCGTCCGAAAGTTCAGCGAGATCACAGAGCTGAACGCCACGATCCTACATGAGTTCATAGAAAAGATTCGTGTATTTCAGGCGACGAAGGATGCAGCCGGTCACAGAATGCAGCACGTCAAAATCTACTTCAATTTCATCGGTGAGATCTATATCCCGGAGGAATTCATCGAGGATGACGAAGAAACCGAGCAAAACTATACTTTTGAGGATGAAGAAACGGCATAGCCGCGATTCACGACTATGCCGATCTTCAAAAAACACTTGCGCGCACCCACTCAACCGGGTTGGTTTGTTTCAAAAAATAAACTGCCGGTGAAGTCGGGAAACTTCATCGGCAGTTTCGGTTAATAGTTAAAAGTTTACAGAATGTCCCTTTGTTCAGGACACATCATTGCGGGATTAGTGTTTCGGTCTGCGTGAAAGGGTTACGCCGTCAACAATCCAGGTAATGTTGTCGGGCACGTAGCCATCGGGATAATTGGTATTATCAAAGATCTGATTCTCTGACAGACCGGTGCAGTTTGTGAAGGTAATTGTGATATTGCTGTTATTGGCATCCACAAAGGCATCCTCGTCATTTGCCGGGAAATTAAATGTACAATTGTTGAATTCTGCATCCTGATACAGTCTGACAGCACCGTAGCTATTGCTCTTGTTGAAGGTGCAATTGTTAAACGATACTTTACCGCCAGCACCATAGCTGTTCCAGCCGGTAAACTCACAGTTGTTGAATACGAGGTTGTTCTTGGTTGAAGAGAAGTTGCAGGCATAAGCGTTAGCTTTGAATTTACAATTATCAAAGGTCAGATCACCGGCCTGGATGACACCATACATGCTTGCAAACTTGTTGCCGTTATCAAAGATACAGTTTTCAAAGTGACCTTTGATACCTCCCTTGACAATACGATCTTTTCCTTCCGGCTGAACGAAGGTGACATTTTTGATGTCGGCATCTACAGGATGATTGGCGTTTGTATTAAACCATGCGCTTGCATCGACCTTTGTATCTTCAGCGTTTTCACCGATAATGTTTACACCCTTTGTATCTGCGGGCAGCTGATAGTTTCCGGGTGCCAGCTGAATGACATCTCCGCTCTGAGCGTTGTTCAAAGCAGCATTCAGTTCTTCCTGATTGGAAACTTTTGTGGGAGCCATGGCATACGCATCGGCGGCTGTAGCAAAGCCTTCTTTTTGAATTGCAAAGGCGTCAAAGCTGAGCTTCAGATTTTCCTTGCCTTCCATATCGGCATTGGTGATATCATTGCCATAGCTGACCTTGTTGTCCTTCAAAACGGCAAACTCCTTATCGGTAGCATCGGCAGCAACCTCTCTGTAAAATACACCGTCCTTGCCCTCCAGTGCTGTCCATCCGTCAGCGATGGCGTAGGTGACGAGATCATCTGTTTTGTCAGTGATGGTAACAAACAGATAAGCGTCAACTGTATTTGTGACGGTTACCTTTGGATCTTTGGCTTCTTCAGTGCCGGGAATGATGTTGTACTGCTGATCGCCGGTTTCGTTCAGTTCAACCAGAACCTGGTTGGTTTTGAAATTGTTGGTGACGGTGTCGGACTGATCCTTTAGAAAAGCTAAGGAAGCGCCGCCTGTCAGCATAGCTGTCGCCATAGCACCTGTAATAGCTGCGATCATTATTTTTTTCCTGCTTGCCATAGTTTTATTCCTCCTGATTGAATATAGATGTGTTTGACCGTCCGGTCAGAGGGGATTAGGTTGTGACAGAAGCTGTTTGTTCAACGTTTGCTTCTCTTCTGTCCAATACATTATATCAAGGATAAAGTAAGGTACTGCACAAAATGATAAAACGGAATGTAAACTGACTTTGTCAAGTTGCCCGCGGGGGCACTCCCGCCCGCAGTGTGCGAAACACCAAAAGGCCAGTTTTTTGTCAATAAAGGCCGGGTGATTACGGGGGGGAGGAAGTATCTCGTGTCATGTTCTGTATAATGGCATAGGTTTTGACTGTTGACATGGTGACTGTCGAAGCTTCTGCATGAGCGTTGGCTGTCAGTATGGCGAAAATGTTCGTTGTGTTTTACCGGCGTTTTCAGGGTTCGCTGTCCTTTTTGCGGCGGAATTTCCTGTCTGAAAAGGCGAATACAGTGCATAGACCAGCTACAGTCATGGTCAGGAAGAGCATTTTCAGCGGTGTACTGCTGCCCGTATCGGGGTTATGTTTATCATCTGGCTGTGAGTATTCATGGCTGGGCTGCGACGGATGGCCGGACTGTTCAGGAACACTCGAGATCGGATGGCTGATTTCACTGGACTCGCTTGTCTCACTGGACTCGCTTGTCTCACTGGACTCGCTTGTCTCGCTGGACTCGCTTGTCTCACTGGACTCGCTTGTTTCGCTGGACTCGCTTGTCTCACTGGACTCGCTTGTCTCACTGGATTCGCTTGTCTCGCTGGACTCGCTTGTCT
>CACYCV010000006.1 GCA_902772955.1 uncultured Ruminococcus sp. | reverse complement strand
TTTTCGCCGTTGAAAACATAATAGATATACTGGAGACTGAAAAACACGTCGCTCATCGTCTGCAGGGGAAGATAGCACTCGTCTCCCCGGCTGACAATGTCAATTTCGTATTTCCCCAGGTCCATGGTGAGGGGCGTTCCTTTCCGGTTGTAGACTTTATTGGACAATGCAAACAGGGTATGCTCCGCCGCCGGATCCTCCACCGCCTTGAGGCCGGCGGCCGCCTGCATCTGCAGTGCCGTCGGATCCTTGCCGTCCCTGTATTCGTACATCATTTCCAACACGAGCTCGGGAAGGTCAAAGTTCTGTTTCAGATCCGGAAGATCTGTCACGCTCACCAGCGCGCTGGCGCCGGGCTTGTGGAGGAAGGAATAAAAATTCGTGAAGGTCATGGTGTCGTCGCCGGGCTGGATGATCCAGGTGCTCTCGTTGTCAGGGCGCCTGACGATGAAAACGCCGCTGCCGTCCGGCTGGCTGACTGTCTGGAGCTCAAAGGAAATCTGACTGTCCTCATCGCATTTCAGGATCGTATTATACATCTCCGTCAGAACGGGAAGAAATTCTGTCAGCGCCACATAGGGCACGTCGCCGCCGTTCACGAAATACAGATTCATTTCACTGGACACCGGCTCAGTATCCTCTTTAAAGCAATACAGATAGGGATAGGCTTTCTTCTCGATGGCATCAGCGGCTGTCTCGCCGGTTTCAGCGAAGGCCGCCGGACACGCCAGGATCAGTACAAGCAAT
The DNA here is from genome assembly GCA_902772955.1 of uncultured Ruminococcus sp. Lineage (GTDB taxonomy): Bacteria > Bacillota > Clostridia > Oscillospirales > Acutalibacteraceae > UBA1213. The sequence goes on along the minus strand of CACYCV010000006.1, from coordinate 1,256 downwards.
AAACAGATCAATGAAAACAGGTACTTTTTCACGGTCATTCCTCCCTTAATTCTGTGATGCAGCAAAAGTCCCGTATTGTGCAACAACCGGTATAACCAATAGAATCCACTGATCCTGATTTCATAAGATTTCAGGATTATTTGTTTTTTTCGTGAAAGGGCTTCCGGCAGCATCTCGTGCAAAATAATTATAAGCGTATTGGGATTTCCTGTCAATCACCTTTGTTTGCAAAATGGCCTGATTGGACACGATCATATGTCTGCCCGGGACGGTTTCCTTGACAGATGTCTTTCCCCGTCTTATAATCATGCAGTCAAGAATCCCTGTGTTTCAATATCAGTTACCTTATACAGGAAACTGCTGGGAAGGAAACGGAGATGTGTTTCGGATGAGTTTTTTCAAGAATGAGCCCCCTAAAACCTGTCCCAAGTGCGGAAATATGGACAGTTGGCGCTGTGTGATCGATGGCACTCCTCAAAATCACGCGTCGGACGCTGGCATGGGAAATCCTTTTTACCTGGACTCTCAGCGCGACCCCTTCTATACAGCAATGGGAAACCGGGCGGGACCGGAAAAAAAGGAAAAGTACCGTTATCGCTGCGATAAATGCGGATACGAAAAAACGTATTGAAGCACGGCGAGGCCTTTGTTGCTGAAGAGGTACTTCGGGAAGTAAGAAAAGCCTTATAAATCAAAGACTTTCCAAAGGATGATTCGATGAGGATCATCCTTTTTTATTTCTCGGATTCAGACCATTCTTCTGACAATCCCGATTATTTGCTTTTCCGTGAAAGGGTTTCGGGCAGCATTTCGTGCGAAATTATTATAAGCGCAACGTGATTTCCTGTCAATTGCCTTTCGGTTACAAAAGAGATTATAGTATTTGCTATTGCAGGTTTTTTCATTTTTATCGTTTGCTCGACTTACCAAACATAGTATCGTTCTGCAATAAGATTTGTCATTCATCCTGCTTTTGTTCTTTTGGTTTCTGCTCCTCGTTGGCGGAAGTGGAATTCTCCTTTTTGTAAGCGTTGATTGCTCTGAACAGATATACGATTGCGGCAGCATCACAGAGAAAAGCGCATGCTATGACCGGCCATTCCTGGGTATTGAAGAAGAACAGAAGGAAAAAAATGGCGGAAATAATGATAAATACATATGCAGTTGTAAGGTTTTTACGGAAAGCCCCCGGCCCTTTCAGTTGGAACGGATTGAATTGATCCATCATAATGCCTCCTTGTTTGATCATGATCTTG
>CACYCV010000005.1 GCA_902772955.1 uncultured Ruminococcus sp. | reverse complement strand
TTCCTGCTCAGAGGTTTCAGAGCTTTCGGACTCGGAAGTTTCCTGCTCAGAGGTTTCAGAGCTTTCGGACTCATCGGAAGATTCCTGCTCAGCTGAAGTATCCGGATCAGTGCTTTTCCGCGTCTCGTATGGCTGATAGTTTTTGGTGTTTCCAATGTCGTTTGTCTTAGTTTCAATAGTGGAAAGACTGGCCGGCTGCTCAGCGGAAACCTTTACAGAGGCTACCCCTTTGAGATGGCGAATGGTGTCCAGTTCTGACAAAGGGACCCGTACGGTAAAGGCATTGGTAAGAGCTGTAAAGGAGCGACTTTCACTGATATCTACATGAGGATTTAGTTGAAGTTGTTGCATCACCGTTGCCTGTTGGTCCAGAATGGTTTGTGTCAGACGTTGTCCTTCTTCGGAGATGATTAATTCCCCGATTGAATGGTATTTCTTATTTTGATTCAGATAATCCAGCAGTGATGGTTCCGATAAAGTGACAATGGCGGTACTGTAGGTTTCAGCCGTACTTTTTGATGCGGCGAAGGCTGCGTCTGAAAAGTTAGGAGCGATGATTCCCCAAAGCAAACAGATAGATATGACAATACTGATAATTTTCTGCTTCATGGTATATCTCCTGTATAATCAAAAAACAGAAGCACAAAGAATCGGAAACTCTTTGTGCTTAATCAGAATGGATAGGTGGATCAGTTATCTGACACCATACTGGTCATAGTATGCATCAATGGCTGCCTTCAGCTGATCATTAATGATAACCTTTCCCTTGTATTCTTTCTGATACAAATGTTCAATAACCTCGGCCATGGTAACAATTGCGGTTGTTTTTAGTCCATAGTTTTCCTCAATTTCAGCCAGGGCGCTTTTCTCCCCCTGTCCCCGTTCCATTCTGTCGACAGAAACGACAAGACCGACGGGAGAAACATTTCCCTGTGCCTGGATAATCGGCAGTGTTTCCTGGATGGAGGTACCGGCAGTTGTCACGTCTTCGATAATGACAATTTTGTCTCCATCGTTGATAGGACTCCCCAGCAGGATACCCTTGTCGCCGTGATCCTTGATTTCCTTGCGGTTAGAACAGTAACGGATGTCTTTGTTATATTTTTCACTGATCGCAATGGTAGCGGCAACCGAGAGCGGAATCCCCTTGTAAGCAGGGCCAAACAGTACATCAAAATCAAGCCCAAAGGTATTATAAATAGCTTCTGCATAATACTGTCCGAGTCTTCTGAGCTGCGCACCGGTTCTGTAAAAGCCCGTGTTGACAAAGAAGGGAGTTTTTCTGCCGCTTTTGGTGACAAAATCACCGAATTTCAGCACCTGGCAATCTACCATAAATTCAATAAATTCCTGTTTGTATTGTTCCATAAATATCAGCCTCCAGTTTTTGGGTTATTCTTATCATACCACAATCAAGAAGTAAAGTAAACAAAAAATTCAAGCTGGCGTGTGACCACATGGGACGTGTCGAGGCACCGCTCCACTTGATGCTGTCATCGCCTCAGTTTTGGCTGCACGTAAGAGAATATATTATGTATTGATCAATTCATAATGCAGTCCCATCGTACTGCAAACAGACTGCGCACTGGTTCCTTGGCGACATCTTAACACTAACTTACTGCATCGTGTAAAGGCGTCTTTATGTATCATACTGATATCATCCGGCAAGGAAAGAATGGCAAGATTACCGCAGGAAAAGAAGGCTTTTGTACCGATTATCATGACAGAAGCAGGCAATAAAGGGATGAATGCAAGATTCTTACACCACATAAATGCTTTATCTCCGATACTTTGCAGTTGTCCTCCAAAAGAAACTGCTGTCAGGTTTTCGCAGAATTCAAATGTTTCATCTTGAATCCTGGTAACGCCTTCCGGTATTTCGATGTTTTCCAGTTTTTTACACCAGGAAAAGGCGGCTGGACCGATTTCTTTTAGTCCTTCCGGAAGGTTGATTTCCTTCAGATTTTCACACCAGGAAAAGGCGGCCTCTCCGATACTGGTAACGGCAGAAGGAATCGTAATACGTTGGAGATTTTCGCAGGCATTGAAGGTATAGTCGTTGATTGCCGTCAGCTTTGGGGGTAGAATCATGTTACGCAGTCGTCTGCAGCCCTGAAAAGCCGAAGCGCCGATCCAAGTGATATTATTGGACAAAACAATGTTCAGAAGATTAGAACAGTCTTCAAACGTGCCATCCTGCAGTACCTCGATGCTTTGTGGCAGAGTGATGGATTCCAGATGACTGCATGAGTGAAAGGCATAGGCGCCAATTTCAAGCATCCCATAGGGAACCTGGTAGTTTGGCATGGTTCTTCCTGAGGCATAAGCCTCCAGACAATTTGTTTTTCGATTGAATAAGACACCGTCCATGGAAAAAAATGAAGGGTTGTCCGGATCTACACTGATCTCTTTCAGATTCTGATTATCTGCAAAGGCTCCCTCCTGAATTTGCGTAACGTTTTTTGGAATCCAGTACAGTTGGTCTGGTCGTCCGGATGGATATGCGATCAGCTTGGTCATTTCATTATTGAATATGACGCCGTTGACCACTGAAAAAAACGGATTGGCGGGCGTGTCCCGGAACTGACTGATTTTTTTGCAGCCTACAAATGCCAGTGCTTCGATCCTTTCAAGTCCTACGGAGAGCTTAACATCGGAAAGGTTTTCGCAATGTGCAAAAGCTTTTTTACCAATATGCTTTAATGAAGAAGGAAATGGGATGTAATCCAGCTTTGAGCAGTCTTTGAAGGTACTGTTTCCGATTCGCTCCAATGATTCCGACAGATAAACCTTTTGCAGTTGCTTGCAGCCTGCAAAACAGAGTTTTCCGATTGCCAAAACACTATCAGGGATTTTGACCACTTCAATATTATTACTGTTAAAAAAAGCGTAACTGCAGAGATAAGTTACGGATTTATCACCGATTTTAGAAGGGATTTCCACTGTCGTGAGTTTACCCACATATTTGTATAAATAAACGTGACTTTCCTTAACGAAATACTGAAACTGCATATCTTCAGTGAAGCTTAGCTTTTCCTCCAGAACACTGCCGTTTTCCGGATACTCCTCCTTTGGCGGCAAAGAGTCTTTGGGAGTCGGATTTGTGGGTACCTGGGTGTGATTTTGTTCCTTTACAGAATTTTTTTGGAATCGGTCAGGCAGTGTTTTTGGCGGATCGGAGGGAAGTAAAAATTCGCCTGCCGTAAAGCATCCGTCCTTACCGACAAGAAAGGAATAATGGTAGGCGGCAGCGATATCCATAATATCCTGATAAGTGGAAACATCACATTGGCCATAGCTGTTATCACCGAATGCTACCACGGTGCCGTCAGCTTTCAGTCCGACAATATGGTTTTCTCCGCAGACCAGCTTACGGATGCCATTCCATTTTTCTTTTTCCTCCGGCCGCTGAAATCGCTCTGTTATTGCTACATGACCAAAGATATTGACTTTGCCGTTTTCATATAAATAGGCGACAAAACCGCGACAGGTACATACACATGGCTTGACCTTGAAGTATTTGACCAGAAGTGCTTCTTTCTCGGAATCGTTCAGCGAAAAAAGAAGGTCGAGTTTTTGATGATCCATGTTTTTCCCTCCGTTTTTTTCATGCGGCTGCAGAGAAGATTTTGTCCAATTAGTCGTTAAAAAAAGCCAAGCAGTTTTAGAATGACAACGGTCAGAATTGCTTCACCTACAAAAATCAGCGGCAGACCAATCATGAATTTTGCTTTTCTTGTTTTGTGATGGATGGCTTTCATAGTGATCCACATACCAAGACAGCTGCTAAGCGTTCCTAACAGCATCAGTGTTCTCTCAGGCACTCTCCGTCTGTGATTGACAGCGGCCAGTTTGTCACGAATGGTCGTCGTGATGGCAATGAGGTTCATAATAAAAAAATAGATGATTAACAACCAGATTACCGCATTCATGGGTATTCCTCCATAAGGGCAGATACTCCGGATAACTGCCGAGTTGAGGTGTTTTCATAAAGAAAAGCCAATGATTAGTATTCATCGGCTTTTCTGTTCCGGATGAAAATGGGCAATGAATTTCTTTCCGTCAGACACAGGCTGCCAGGTTTTCAAACAGGCGATCCATTTCCTTGACAGAGGTCATACCTGCAACCACATTTTTTGCTTGTTGTTCCAAAGATTCATCCTTGTTTTTCTTTTCTCTCCGTGCGGGAATTGTCTCGGAAAGCTCTGCTTCTGTCTTTCCTGTCTGTACAGAATATATTGGATGAACCATAGCAGCACTGTAAGAAGCAGCCGGCTGAAAGTGGCTTCTGAGGACATTGTCTATGAGCTGATCCATCATATTATCCGGAATGGTAATCAAACGGTCGATAGCCATTTCTTGATTTTCCACATAATCCGGATAGGAAAAACCGGCTTCCAGTATTTCACTTTTGACAACCATCAGATACATTTTCCGAATCTTTTCCAGCATAGCAAAGGTAAATCCGTCAGTCAGCTCAGCCATTCTTCCAGCCGTGTAGTGCATACTGCACTTCGTATATTTTCTGTTCAGCCGATCAAAAAAAAGTTTTCTGGTCTTTTGGTCAGGTGGGAGCAGTTCATAAACAAAAAACGGTTCTTTAATGGATTCTTTCAGTTGTGAGGCGCTTCCCTCATAGCGGGCAATCAGATAGAAGTTGTTTTCTGTTCTGGACAGCAGGAGACGAATTTGTTCTGAAAAATAGCGAGCAGATGAATTGTGTCGAAGAATCTCTGTGATGTCACCAAAGGAAATTAGCAGCAGCCGTTCCTGAGCCCATTCCGTATCGGCGAGCTGATACAATGCCTGAAAAAAACGGCTGAGATACTCTATTCTCTCTGATTTCCGATAAACGTTTTCTGCAGTCAGATTCAGACGATAATAGGCAAAGATATCCCCGACAGGTGTAAATGTCGGTGCTGCCTGTTCATTAACCATGCGGAATATTTCCTGCACATAGGCTTCACTGACAGCTCTTTTTCCACAGCCGCTCTCTCCGGTAAATAGTACCGCCTGACTGAACAGTGGTTCATATTGAAAGGTTTCCGGATTTAATTCCGTGGGATGAAGCTCCGGAAAATCATAGGGCTCCTCCGTGTCAGGATGCTGATATGGGAAGGTAGCCAGCAATAATTTGCGAAGCTCCTCGTGACCAAGAATTGTCAGGTCGTCATCCTGAGGATTATCCTGCTCGGTCAATTGGGCAGCAAAACTGTCCTTAGATAAAAAATGCAAATGTTTTTCGGTGGAGTATTGTCCTTCTGTAATTAAAAAGGCGCTTAGATAGTCATGTTCTTTCATTTTTGCCACTCCCTGTTCAGACATATATCCAGAACCCTTTTACTGCAGGGCTTCTCTCCCCCTCTGTCAGGTATCGGAAGAGGTGAAAAGTTATTTCTGTGCTATTAGCAGACATATAATGATTTGCCTTAGCCGCAGGAGCTTTGTTCATCTGCTGCCGGAGCTGAAAATCTGGCAGTGAAATTGCCCAGATAACCGGTTCCGGAGCTGACGAAAACTTCTACCTCTTCCTCACCCGGTTCCGGTGTATATTTAAAGGTGAAGGCACCATCGTCAAAGTTAGTTTTGTAGTTTTCACCATTGATATTAGCGGTGACGGAGTCTTGCTCTTCATCGGTATAAAAGGCAATTTCTGCCATATGTGTGGAAGCATCAACCGCAAAGGCTGTCTTGGCGGTATAAACCGGTTCGCCGGAAGTATTAACCGGCTTGCGGACCGATGGCATTTCCGGCACCTTGTTTGACTCTATGCAAACAGGCTCTCCTCTTTCGTCGCTTTCGTACAACCGGTCGAGATCAAGCTCGTCATAGTCTGCAATGGACATGATTTCGCGTTCCCATTTTTTGAGATCGTTGAGTATTGTTTCCTTGGGAGACGGCTTGAATTTTTCAATGATAGACTGGAACCTGGAACGGGACAAACGATATTTTCCGGTGGAAAGGGCTTCAATTGCCTTGACATCTACCTTGAAGAGATCCAGCATTTCATGGAACAGCATCCGCTTGATGGCTGATGCCAGTCGCTCGATGTCGCGGTAGTTGTAATGTCTTGTTTTTTCTGCCATTTCACGGAAGGTAAAACCATTCTGGAGTTGGACGATGCCGTCAAAACACTTGGCAAAGGCAGCCTCTCTGGCCTCTGTATCCGGCAAGGGCACACGGACGATCTCTGCACGGTCAAGCATAGCAACATCCACACGGTTGGGATAGTTAGTAGCAGCAATGAAAATGACTTCGGAATCCGCACTATGAATCCGGTTATAGCCTGTCAGAAACTGTGTTGTAATATTGGCTGCATATTCGGGAAGGTTAGGCAATGATCTGTTTTTGCAAAGGCTGTCAACCTCATCAATGAATACAATACAGGGCGCGTTTTTTTCCGCTTCTTCAAAGAGACGGGTAACGTTCTTCTCTGCGGCACCTACATACCTGCTGATAATATCAGAACCCTGGATAGAAATATATTTAAAATCCTTATCCATCAGTTCATGTGCAAAGGCTTCAATGATATAGGTTTTGCCGCAGCCGGGAGGGCCGACAAAGAAATAGGAATTCAGCCTTGGAATTTTCAGATAATCCATCAGCTCCTGCGCTTTTTTATCTGCAATACATCCTGCCAGCTTTTTCTTCAATTCGGACATACCGGAAACCTCGTTGAAGGAATGGGAGGGTGCATCTTTGTACCAGGTTCTTGCCACACGATCCAGCTCTTGCTCCTCCGGAGTCTTCTTATTGTCGCCGTCCTCTTCGGATCCGTCATTTTTAATAGATTTTTTTGCACCGCTGTTGGCGGCTGCCTTGGCTGTTTTTGCCGGACGGGAACGCAGCTCAAGTTCCTCCCGGATCTTCATGATTTCATAATCCAGGCGATTTTTTTCGCGGATATGATGGTCACGTTCCGCACCGCTGGTTTGTGTGGACATTTCAAACTCCAGATCGGCAGCCTGCTGTAAATAGCTGCACTGTTCTTCATTCGGAATCATATCATGCCGTTCCAGGGCCTGACGTGCCTGCTTCTGATAGTTTCTGCATCTGTTTTCCTTCTCCATCAGGATCATAACGATGTCTTTTTGCATGATTTCACCTCATTTTACAGATTGGATGGAATACTGTCAAAATTGTTCATTTCTGTGGGGTTGGTGTATTCCTCTGTGTTATTGAATATCGTTTCTCCTCCGCTGCGCTGAGCCTGTCTGCTTTGATAATCAGCCACATCTGCCACTGTTTCGGGCGAAATTTTAAATACGGAACCGCCGTTGATAGCATCAAGAATTTTATCCTGATCGGAATAGTCCAGAACATCGTCCTCCACCAGAAAATTTGATGCTACATCATTCAGGTTTTCACTTTGCAGCAATTCGTCAATGGGCTTGCCATAGTATTTCTCCATTGCACTGGCAGAAATATCGCCCTTCATCTCCATTTTTGCCTTCTGGATCCAGAAAGCAAGCTTTGTCATTTTGCTGGATCCTGTAGAAATGGCATTGACTGTTTTATAGCCTTTGGTAAGGTCCTTCATGATTTTGCACCACTCCTGCTCATCCGGAAGATCGTCCAGTCTTCTGATGGCGTTGCATACAACAGATAATGCATAGGCTGCATTTTTTGAACCGCGTATATATTTATCAATATCCCGCTGTTTATTGGGGTAGTTTTCTTTTTTGAGAATCGCACTATAATTTTTGTTATAGCGAATCATTCTTTCCAGCAGTTTGTCCCTTTGAATAAAAAGGGTTTTTCGGGCATCAGAGATAGCCGTATTCAGCTGATTCTTTTCCAGATATTCGGCAAACCATGCTTCTTCATAGAGTCTTTGAGTGGCCTTGTTGCTTCTTTCGTTGGTGCCGCTGATCAGGTTATTGGTGCTTTCCATAGTCGTTGCCATGGATTCTTTTTTTGCGGCTTTTTTTTCTTCTTTCTTGGCCTTACGTTTCATTTTCCATTCTTCTAACATGATTGGTTTCCTCCTCAGTAATTTATTTCATGAATCGGTAGGAAGACTTAGACATCTATATCATTTTCAAGAAGCTCGCGGTTTTCTTCATTGGGAATTTCTTCAGTGGCTTTGATTACCTGCTGTGCCTGTTTTCTCTTCAATTCTGCTTCGCGTTTCTGAATTTCAGCCAGCATTCTTTCGTTTTGTTTATCCAATTCCATCTGATGATAGATGGAATTGGTACTGTTGGCAATGGCCTGGCCCAATTCCGGATTGGTCTGTGCTTCCTTGAGCAGAGATTCGGTGGCCTTATTCATGTTCTGCATCTGGATTGCCCATTGGAACTGTTCCTTGGCGTGTTCAATGTTTCTGTTGCGAATTGTCACCAGCTTCTTGATATACTGATCCTGATCAAAGGCAGGGCCGCGATTGATAAAGGCCTGACGGAATTCACTGAGAAGCTCGATGATACCGCTTCTGCGGTCGGAGAGACCTACCAGACGTCCTTGAATCATATAACCCTTGAGATAGGCCTGCGTCAGAGTGGTTTTGCCTTCAAATACGATATTGTAATACTGCTTTACCATATCGGTTTCCGCAATGTTTTGCAAGGCGTTTTGCAGATCCATATTCAGCAGCTGATCCCGCAGGTTTTCAGGAATGATTTCCATCTCATGACGCTTATCGGTCCATTTGAGCTTAATGTCCTTGTAATCCTTGTCATCATTGGCGAGCATTTCCAGCTCCTTATAGTAGTCATCGATGCTCTCTACCAGGCTTTTGGCTGTTTCCAATACTACAATCGCTCTGTTTTCCTGAACCTCCTGCAGCTTGCTGTCGTCAAAGGCGATAGGACGCTGATAGGCTACCTCCAGGATATAGCGGAACACATCGAGACAAGTGTTGGCTTTAAGCTTCCTGCCGGAACGCATAGCATCTTCCAGGTGGTCAATGTAAATATCCAGACCGTTTCGGAAAAAATAATCCGCGCCGGAATTGACGGCATGAGAGGATTTCTTTTCACTGAATGCTCGTCCGATCTTACGGATGGCATTGATATAGGGATCCTTATCTTCCGGCAGGAAATAAATGCTGTCGTAGATATAATCCTCACTCTCCCCTTTTGATACTCCAAAAGAGTTATACAAGGATGCGCGCTGCTCCATTTCCTTGACGGTCTGTTTTTGGTTGGGATTCAGAGAGGAATTATCCTTTGCAGCTGTCAGTGCGGCTTCAATGCTTTCCTTGGCAGCTTCGTTTTTGAGAGCAACCTTGCGGAATTCGTCATCCAGATCAGGATTGCTCAGCAAATGCAGCTCATATTTTGAGTTGAAAGCATCGATGGTATTACATGCTTCACTCAAAGCCCTCTGCGCCTGTGCCTGGTTTTCGGCGTTCTCCATGGTGGTATTGACGATGGCACTGGCAGCCTGTTCGGTAGTCTGAGTGGATGTCGGATTTTTTTTCTTATTCCAAAAAGCCATAATAATCAATCTCCTTTATTTTGACTCAATCAAATGATTTTGTTCATATCAAAGAAATCTCATCGGATGCAATAAAGTTATCTCCGCTTCCCACATAAATCCTACATCTGAAACCCGGTGTCAGTTGAACACCGATACGTTTGTGGCTGATTTCCTTTGTTGGCTTGAATTTCAGCTGATGAGTGGTGTCCTTTCCGTTTTTGCGGACAATGATTTCCAATGCAAAATCACGGGAGGAGACGACCTCCTCAAAATCATGACTCAGCATTTTAACAACATCGTTTTTGAGTTGCAGGGCATCGAAAAGACGGATGATTTTTGTACCGTTTTCCGTAACCTTGCCGTCTGATATTTCATACTCATAGGTTTTCAGCAATAATGTGGTATCCTTCAGATATTTTTGACGGATATCTTCGATGACGGAGGCTTTGACTGTTGGATTGATATCATCCCCGGTCAGCAGTGTCATTCCGCATACACTGCAGATGGTTTTTCCTTCTTTGATCTCATTTTTACAGCATTCACATTTCATAGTTCATTTGCTCCTTTTTCAATTTCGGAAATAACCTGTATGTAGCTTCCTTTCAAATCGGTTAGTGCATTTTCAATGGAAATAATCTGATGATTCAGATGCTGCTTTTTTTCCTTAAAGGGTTCATTCAGTTGATACAGATATTCTATTGGCACGGACTCATTGAAAATTTCATGCACTCCGTAATGGTACAAACGCAATACTGTTTCGTAATGTTCCAGCTTATGCTTCTTTTCTACGCAGTCGTTGGAATCAAAGAATTTCTGGTACTTTTCCAGATCCTTCCGGCTTTTGACCAGATTTTCCTCCAGGGTGGTTATTTCTTTTTTCAGGGTGTTAGTTTCTTCTGTCAGCTTTTTAATATTTTCATCAATTTCTGTTTTCTGCAGTAGCAGCTTCTCATTTTGACTGTTTAATTCTTGCTGCTTTTCACTGAGCTGACTGATGCTATGCGAAAGTTTTTCATTTTTTTGTATAATGTCCTGTTGCTGATTGATAGCCTCGGCAATTTCAACCTCTTTACGTTTAATGTCCTGCTCCAGCTGTACGCGTCGGACCTCTGAGTCGACCTGTTCTGTTTCCATTTTTTTCAGCGCTGCTTCCTTTGCCTTCAGTTCCTCTTCGGCTTGCTGTTTTATGGAAATGGTATGATTATATTCCTCAGAAATCTCGTTCAGTTTTGTTCTGGCATTGTCCTGTTCGGCTGCAGCAGCGGCCAGGTCATTCTCTACATGGGTGATTTCAGTATGAATCCGGACAATGTCATTGCTGATCATGCTCAAAGCAGCTTCTTTGGTGGCTTTCTCCTTCAGACTGGATGAATATTCTTTGGACAGCTGTTCCGTTCTCTCCTTAGCGGCCGTGATCTGTATTTCCAAAGAGTCCTTTTCTTGCTCCAGATGTTCTTTTTCTGCTGTTGCTTCCTGAAGCATGGATTCCTTCAGGGTGATGGCGTTTTTTATGGCGGCTTTTTCGGTTTCCAGCGTTTCCAATTGTGCCGTCTTTTCATCCAGCTGTTTTCTCAGATCGGTTATGGATTTTTCATTTTCAGACAAGCAGGAGTTCAAGGAAACAAGACCTGATTCTAATGTGGATACTTCCTCCTGAGAGTCCTGAAGCTGCTTTTCTTTTTCGGCAGATTCTTCCTGCAATGCTTTTTTTTGCTCTGAGGCTTCGGCTATTGAGTCTTCTAAAGCGGCTATCCGCTGCTGCTCTTGTTCGCATTGTTCCAAAATCTCCTTTTGAGATGCTTCTGCGTTCAGAATAGCCTGTTTTAGTAGTTCTTCTTTTGACTTCCCGGATGCGAGGATATTCTCTTCCTCCTTCAGCTTCTGATCCAATTCCAGGTATTGTCCGCTTGAATCCTCCAACTGTTGGTTGACCTTCTCCAACGCTGCTCTTGCTTCCTGAGCCAGCTTTTTACATTTTTCCAATTCAGCATTTTTACTGGCAATTTCATTGTTCAAGGTTTCCTTTCCAGTAACCTCATTATCAATACTTTTCTGGATGGTTTGCAGAAGAAGAACATAGGAAGATGATTGTGTTTTGGCATTCTGCAGTTTGGTTTGCTGTTCGTGGATCGTCTGACTTACACGCTCCGTATCATTTTTGACGGATTCATATTGGTCATTGATTGACTGCAGCTCACTTCTGAGGGTTTCGTACTGACGGTTCTTTTCTTCTAATTCGGAACGGGCAACCGCTAATTTTTCCTGTGACTGTGTATTCTGCTGCTGTTGTTCCCGCTGTTGTTCCTTCAGGTCCTGAATATCATGCAGAAGCCTTTTTTGCTGCTGTTCTTCCTGAAGGATGGAGTCCTGTAATGTGGAGAAGGATTCGTTTATCTCAGACAACTCCAGGGAAGTGGCTTCTTTTTTTTCTAGGAGCTGCTTGTTCTGCTCCTTAAGCAGTGATAATTCTTCCTCTGCTTTGCTTTGCTCATCTTCCAGTTGTTGAATTTCTTTCAGGATTGTATTTTTCTCCCTTAATGCTTTTTCACATTCCTGTTTTTTCTGCTGCAATGCATCCGTATTTACATCAGAAAAAGACCGGAGCTTTATTTCCAGATGATCAATTTCCTCTTTGAGATCAGCAACCTGTTGCTCTGTTTTGGCCTTTTTGTCCAGAAGGGTCTGATAGGATTCTTTTTTGGCATCCAGTTCCTTTTTCTGGGTATTCAAGATATTTATCTCACCTTCAATTCCGGACATTTCATCCATCATTTCGTGGATCTTGCTGCTGGTTTGCCGGACACGATCTTTCCGCCTGTCAGACATTCCCCCCTGCATCACTCTGTCTGCGGAAATAGAGCTTAGGGAGCGGCAAACCGAAAGCCAGGACTTGACGTCGTCCTCCTTCATCGAGAAGCTGCTGAATTCCATGCCAGTCTCATCGATTGTATCCAGCAACACATCCTGTATGAGCTGAAGAATATCATTCAGACCTATTTCATTTCCGGGAACCCTGTCCATTAATCGCAGATCACTGCGGATTTTTTCGAATTTCATATTCTCACCTCATGATCATTTAATGATTGTGTTCTGAAAACTCTCCCGGAAGGTGTTTAGTGAAATAGAGGCAACGGGTTCTGAACTCGGTCCGCGGTGACCGGGATCATTGTTGTATTCGTAAATGTGGACGGTGAGCCGTTCTCTGGCGTCAATGGAAAATCCGACAACCACCAGGTAGCCGCACTTGACGGCATTCAGCTTTCTGGCCAGCTCCTGAATCGGCTTCATGGGCGGCAGATGGTTTTTCTTATTTTTGCTGAAATTGATCAGGAAGGTGTCGAGTTTTGTCAGCATCATAACGGAGATATCTCCGTCATCGTCCTTTGAAAAATAGACTTCGTCCGGCACATATTCCTGACCGAAATTAATAGCATAATTTTCATAGGGCTTTCCATCGGAAAAATAGGTGTACATCCCGATACCGTACTGAGCCACATAGCAAAGATCAAGAATATTGTCGCTGAAAAGACAGGCTCCGTGGGCAATGGCTTTTTCCCGCTCATCTTCTCTCAAACGGATTACCCTGTCTCTTTCACCGATTTTACCCCAGCCAAAATACTGATCAAAGTAATCCAGAATCTGCTTTCTGACGAGATAGAAATTACAGAAGCCGCCTACTGGCAGCAGATAAATTTCCTCGCTTCTGGAAATATCATTGGTGGTCTCATCCAGTACGCTGTTCAGAATAGGATTGATGACTTTATTATACACCTCTGTCAGGTGACCATAGTTTATATTGATTGTCTGATTATCATAAAGCACAGACAGAAAATGTTCGGACCTGAGCATCGAATAGCTTCCTTCGTAGTCTTCAAAGGTCTGTTCTACCTCACCTGCATTGGATACCAGCTCGTCCTCCAACGCTTTGACAGCCTTGTCAAAATCCGCATCATATTTTATTTCGCTGCTTTTGATGCCTAAATTTTCGCAGATGGCTCTTCGGACAACGGCTTCCTGATAGGCAATGCCGGCGCTGCCGATTTCCTGGTCGCGGTTTTCTCCTCTTCCGCTTCGCATTTCCGGTTTGATGATCAGGCGGTCATTTTGTTTGTGCCGGATGGACACCAGTGCGGTATCCAGTGTACCTCCGCCGTAGTCAACAACCAGTACGCTTCCGTTGAAATCAAGATTCTTTTGTTTTTTGTAGCACCAGATACCGTATGCCGCAGCATTGGTTGGTTCACTGACAATTCTGACGTTTTTGATTTTTTCGATTTTACAGCAGATATTGCGGAGGATCGCCCGGGAATCTGCCGTCTCCATACTCTGAAACCAGCATTCGGGGGCTCCCAACACCAGCGTATCTACCATTGTCCCGTTGATTTTTTTCAGTGTATTATCAATCACATGGCGTAAGAACAGTTCCGTGATATACTCCGGTGTATTGACATCATCGTAGTTTCTTTTTTTCAGCTGTTCCGGTGACATCAGTCCGTTCAGCAGCATCTTGAATCCACGGAAGGGTATAATATCCGGTTGGCCTAATTTGTTTCTGGCAGATGTACCAAAAAAATATTTCTTTTTATTTTTGTCAAACACCACGATAGACGGATAGCTGAAGGTCAGGTTATCCGGCTGAACAGTCTCCGGTCTTCCGTCTCGAAATATCGAAACCATCGTATAAGTACTACCAAAATCTACGCCTAAATTGATCATTTTTTTTACTCCTCTGAAATTAAAGAATACCACCCAACACCCATAGGGGGCTGTGTTGTGCTTATTGTCAGATATTGCTGCTCAGAAGATCATCATTTCCAAAAGTCAGTTTTCTGATGACCTTCCTTTCTCCGCATCGCAGAATATGGATTGTCTCTGCAGAGATCATACAAGCCTTTTCGTTGGCAAAGGGGCTTGTTACAGATTGTTCCATAGCGTAGCGGATCATTTCTATTCCCTTTTCCATCTGTAATGTACCGATTTCATTATAGGCATCCTTATCGCAGGTACATTCTGCGTGTACCATACATAAGTCAAATAAGGTATATAACATCTCAACACAGGCATCATCCCAACTGTTCCATTCCTGTTTGACAGATAGCTTAACGATGAGCTCATTTACCAAACTGCTGCAGGAGGCTTCTTCAAAGCTTTTATGAGGAAGTGATGCCTTGACGTAGGATGACTGAAAGCAGGGTTCACTAAAACGCGATGCCACGGCTGAAAGCCGCAGCAGCTTATCCTCCCCTAAATGATAACGGTGAGACAGAACCAGTGTATAGAATCGTGTGATATGATGGACGATCTCCGGCGGCATATAGCCCTCTGAGAAATATCCGATGTAAGGATAGGAGTCATGGATCAGCCAGCGATGCAGGAGCGTTTCGGCGTGATCGGTTTTTTCTCTACTGCAAACCTCTTCTATCCACAGAAAAAATTTCTTTTTAATTACGATATTGGCAATGTCCGTTATCATCCTTCGCGGATTGATGCTTTCGGACAAAGGGGAACTGCCTTTGTATTTTTCCTGGAATGATTGATTTCCGTACCAGATGCGGATAATTGCCGCAATCAAATCCGGTGACACCATTTTTGCATAAGAATCACTGCGTAGGGAGACATATCGGATGACCTGTATTAATCTTTCCTGTGTAAAGCGATTCCAGACGTGCATATTGTCCCCCAGAGCCGACTTCAATACCTCATAGGTGAATACCAGCTTCCGGATTCTTTCCGTATCCCCCGGGTTAAAGGCGCGTTCAATCTCAGGAAAGATTTGTTTGTCAAAGAATACACTTGGACTTGTACTGTTTCGGATAAAATATGGGTCATTTTCAGCAGCATCCACACCGGAATACAAAATGACGGCGTTGGAACGATTGTTTTTTCGCAGAGCACCCAACAGCTTCCGTTTCTTTTCGTCTGAACAGTACAGGCAGAAATCATCTATTTCCATTGCCAATGCAATATTGTTTCCCTCCTGCATCAGGTTGATGATACTGTCTGTCAGCTGGAGCATTTCCTCGTTTGTTTTTATCCGGATAACTCTTCTGAAAACTGATGTATCATAGGGCGACTGGACGTCTTCTTCTTGTTTGGAAGAAAAAAATCCTTTGAATAGTTTATTTTTTTTCTTGAATCCTCCGAATTGTTCTTCATTCATTCCAGTTAATTCCATTAGATAGCCTGATCCGACGCTTATTTTTTTCAGGATGGCAAATGATTTGTATTTGTCCTTCGTCAAGCGGTACCAGAGGTATGTATAAAAATTCATTCGGATGAGTGAAGGTGTATAATACTCATCGTTAATGTTTGCAAATACAAAGTGAAAGAATCCGGTGCAAGAAAACATATTTCATCACCCCGTAAGATTTAGCAATATTTTAAAACTGGAAGGCAAAAAAAAACACTGAACAATTGAACAAAATACCCCTGCACTCTGCATTTGTTACGTCAACCCTTGTCAGTTTTTGCTATTGATAGCCTATCTAACGGCGTTTAACGGCGTGATAACAAATGAGGTTTTTCAGCGTATTTATTAAATGACAGAACTCGCCAATATACTACAATTATACAATACACTACAATTATATTAGTCATTTCATCTTTTGTCAATATTTAATTAAACATGTTATTTTTTGGACAACAATCTGTTAAAAAAGACATAATCGTCCCAAGGAGGAAAAATAATTACTGACGGAACAAATATCTGACCCAATAAAAAAACCGATTTCTCCATAACAGAAAAAACGGTTTATCGGGATAATATGATCTTAATCATTACAGTAACGGCTTAGCCAAATATTTCTTCAGAAATGTCCATGTCCGCCATGGAGCAATAGTTCATATCGGCAATGATAAAATGATCCTGTAGAATTACGCCGATTGCCAAAAGAGATTGGTGCAGTGTTTTTGTCATTTTGATGTCCTGTGCCGAAGGAAGGGCAATACCGCTGGGATGATTATGTGCCAGAATGGCACGGGATGCTTTATGCTTTACGCAATACTGAAGAATGTCCCTGATATTTACGTTAGAAACAGCAAGGGAACCCTTACTGATAATATCACAGAATACAGACTTGCTTTTGCTGTTCAGCAGCAGAAGCAAAATCTGTTCTTCGGATTTGCCGATAAAATAAGGGAGAATAAAGCGACTGATATCCGCTTGGCTCTGTAAGGGAAGTTTCTTCATTTCTTCCTGAGTTTTTGAAATATAAAACCGGGAGACAAGTGACGGAATCAGCTTCAGAAGGACCGACATATTATAGCTCAGACCGCACTCCTGAAGATTTTCCAGGGAAGCATTCAAAACATTGGAAAGAGAACCAAATTTCAGAAACAGACGATGGGCAACATGCTCTGTATCTTGCCGGGAATTTCCATAAAACAGCAGCAGCTCAATAACCTGTTCGTCCGAAAAAACGGATAATCCTTCACGCATAAAACGATCCTTGATTGCCTGACGGCGTTCTTTTTTGAGCTGGTCTTCGTTCATATCCTCTCTCCTTATTTGTAATGATTAGTTACATTATAACTTATTGAGTTGTTTTTTTCAATATGATTTTAATAAAATAGAGATAAAATTTTATAAAATGCAGAGATATTTCATTGTGATACCTGATTTCATCAGATAAATAAGTGAGTATTCTTTTCTCGCTGCCTTCCCTCAGCCTATGCCTGACAAGGACTGTCTTTGTTCATTCCGGTCTGGATTTTTCTGTTTTTTCTTTTGTTTTTTGAGGTTAATGCCGCTTTTTTGCTTTTTTAGCTTGACAGTTTTCGTTTTATATTGTAAATTTGTATAGAGTCGTTTTTTGCTGATGATTGGCAAAAAAGC
>CACYCV010000004.1 GCA_902772955.1 uncultured Ruminococcus sp. | reverse complement strand
TTTTCAGTGCCATCCCGACAGAGAAGAGGCCGATCGTCACCGTGAGTGGAAAAGCATAGTCCCCGGAGGCAAACAGGTTCTGAATTCTGGCAGCCATCGGCTGCATCAGGAGATGGCCTGTAATACTGTAGAGAATAACAATGCCGAGCAGGAACAGCCCCGACCCGAGCAGGCTCATGATCATATAACGGGTAGTAGCGACGAGCGCTCTGCCGCTTTTATATTTGAGCATAACGAGCGCACAGGAGGCAATGGTGTTGATTTCCGCAAAAACGTAGGCAGTAAAGAGGTCATTGGTAAAGACGAGTGCCTGAATCGAGACCATCAGAAGATTAACAACCGTAAAGTAGAGGTTGATTTTTTCCGGCTCCACGTCTTCAAAGATGTGTTCCATACCGCCGAGCAAGGTTAGCGTCATGACAAAGGGGAAGGCTGTACCCATCAGGGCTTCCAGAGGCCCTATACGGATTTCATTCCCCCATGGAGCAGGAAAGTGCCCCATCCAGTAAACGTAGCTCTCACCGGTGCGTACTGTAAAGACAAGCACGGAGAACATCAGCGCGGCAACAGTTGCATTGAGGGCCAGGCAAACCCACTTGGAAGCTTTCGGCCGAAGCACACAGCAGGTGACGCCGCCGGCCAGATACAGCATAATTGCTGCAAAGGGAAAATTCTGTACAGCAGCCATCATGCATCCTCCGTCTGCGAAAGCCGAATCATCTCATCAAGCTCCAGCGTGTGATAGCGGAGATAGAGGCGCGTCGTCAGGGCGAGAAGGAATGCCGTCACGCTGACAGAAACTACAATGCCTGTCAGCACAAGGCCGGCCGGGATCGGGTTGATATAGTTCTCCGCGGAAACAGAACTGTTGCTGATAATGGGGCTGACGCGTCCCGTGATATAACCGTTGGATGCGAGAAAAAGGAAAATAGAGCTGTCCATAAAGTTGAAGCCGATGACCTTTTTGATCAGATTTTTGTTCAGGAAGAGCATCGTAAACCCAATACCGAAGCAAATCACAGCAGTCACTTCAAAGTAGTTGGATAAGAGGTTACTGCCCATTGCCGAACCCCCCTTTGCTGAACAGAGAGTAGAAAGCGTACATGGTGCAGGCAACAACAAGGCCGACGCAGATGTTGAGCGGGAGAATCAGCCCCGCCGACAGAATAGCACCGGGTTTACCGAGCGGGATGCCGCTTTCCAGCCCGTTGGCGCCCGTGTAGAAGGACCAGGTTTTCAGAAGGGTATAGGTGATCAGTCCGGCAAAGGTAACCCATTTGTAGGTGTTGAAGGTGAAGATCTTTTCCAGATTCTCTGCCCCATAGGCTCGTACATAAAGGATCAGGGAAGCACCGAGAATCGCCCCGCCGGAAAACCCGCCGCCCGCAGAGAGATGCCCGTTCAGAACCACATAGATCCCGAAGAGCAGGCTGAGCGGAACGAGAAGCTTTGCCCCACAGCGGAAGATATTGTCATCCGGAACTTCTTCAGCTTCTACTTCCAGCTCCTGGATGTTCAGGGAATTGCTTTTCTCCTTCCGGCCGGCGAGCAGAAGAATAATTACACTGCAGACGGCGATAAAGAGCACGTTGGATTCACCCAATGTATCGAAGGCACGGTAATCCAGGATCATACCGGCAACCGTGTTGACCGCACCGGCTTCCTCCAGCTCATTTTCCACGTAACGGGTATAGACTTCGTTTTCGGCCGGATTGTCTGCGCTGCCGAATCGTGGCAGCCAGGATACTGTGACCAGAAGCGTGGCAATGACAGAAAGGCAGACAATCACAGACAGTGCATCATACAGCCCAGTGAGAGCCTTGCCGGAATGCTTCTGTTTCCCGGAGCTGCAGACAGCTTTTTGAGCAGGCTTCTTTTTTACTGTGCCGACATGGGGGGAAGGGGACTTCCGGGTGGAAACAGGGACAACTTCTTCTCCCTCCACCCAGTTAAGGAAGACGGCAAGAAAACGAGGAAGCTTCATTTCTTCTTTCCTTCCTTTCCGCCGATTAATCCGATACGATGCAGCGTAAGGAAAAAGAGAATTCCCGTTACGCCCGCACCGACGGCAGCTTCCGTAATGGCGAGATCAGGAGATTCGAGGATCAGCCAGATCACTGCCATAACGGTGCTGAAACCCATTTGGATCAGCACAGCCTTGAGAGGATCTTTTGTCAGGGCAACCGAGGCGGCGCAGATAATCAGAAAGGTGAGAAGAAAAGCGACACGAAGATTCATTTTGTTTTACCCTCCTTTTGTCCGTCTGCACGGAAGCCGTTTTCAATCTGCATGCGCATAATCAGATGAGTAGCGACCGGGCTTGTTATCCAAAGCAGGAGAATAATCACTGCGAGTTTCAGTGTAAAAACGGAAAACCCGCAGAGAACAAGAAGCCCGAGGAAAAGCAGAAGGATGCCAAGGGTGTCGCCGAGGCCGGCGGCGTGCATACGGCATGGAGCATTGCGGAAGCGGTAATTGCCGATTACCGCAGTAACCATAAGGAAGCTTCCGCAAAGCATCAAAACTGCACCGAAAAGAAAACGAATCCACTCTGCAACAGTCACTTTTTCCGCCCCCCTTCGGATAGAATTCTTGTCAGCACTGCCACGGCGAGAAAGCTGAGCATTGCATAGATTACTGCAACATCTGCAAAGCCGTATTCACCGGAGCGCGCAGCCAGGATACAGATCAGGCAAATCACCTGTGTGCCGGTCATATTGACGGCAACAAGCCGGTCGGCTGTTGACGGGCCCAGGATTGCACGTATGAGGCAGGCCAGCGCGCCGAGAGAAAGAATGCCGATTACAACCGTAAGGAGGGAATGTGTCAGTGAGATATAGGTCATGGCTGTGCCTCCTCACGCCCCTCGAACTTTATCAGCTGGTCGGTAAAAACACGCCTCTCCGGTTCCAGACCATCCAGCATCTCCTGATTCAGGCAGTGAATGACATAATGATTTCCGTCCAGGGTACCGGTGATGGTGCCTGGGGTGAGGGTAATGCAGTCAGCCAGAGCGACACGTGTACCGTTTTTTTTGAGTGTTGTATCAAATTCGGCATAATGCGGTTCCGGTTGTTTCCGGCTGTATACGGCTTTAATGACACCGAGGTTGGATTTGATGATTTCTCTCAGCAGCACGAAGAACAGAAGTATTATTTCCGGAAGCTTTTTGGCGAGTGCCAGATCCTTTTGAACAGTGTAACCGAGCAATGCATAACTGGCGGCATAGACAGCCGATGAAACCACGATGCCAAACAGCAGAATCTCAAGCGTGATTCTGCCGTTGAAAAGAATCCACAGGAGGAAGCAGAGCAGGAACATTTCACATCCATCCTTTGCGCAATACTATTTTATCAACTAAAGTATATACCCTGTAATATAAAAAATCAATTGAATAAAACTGTTTACATAATTTAAAAACAGTGATACAATAAAATAAGGATTTCTGTATTCTGTAACCCGGAGGAAACTTTGATGGCTACATTGGTCAGGAAAGGAATAATGATTATTCTGATTGTTGCCGTGTTTGCGGGTGCTCTGCCTGCAATCACCTGGGGGCAGGACTCTATTGACCTGAACGGTTATACTATCGGGGGAGATTCAGGATCTGCCGGGATAGCCGGTACAGGCAATGCCACACTCTC
>CACYCV010000003.1 GCA_902772955.1 uncultured Ruminococcus sp. | reverse complement strand
GCTTTTTTGCTTTTTTAGCTTGACAGTTTTCGTTTTATATTGTAAATTTGTATAGAGTCGTTTTTTGCTGATGATTGGCAAAAAAGCTTTTCTTTTGAATAATATCCAAGGAAACTCTATTATCGTTTTGCGGATGGTTGAAATTGATTGCTCCCTGAATGACTGTAGTTGCAGAAATCCAGGCTTCCGTCTTGTGTAATTCCTTTATTTTGGGACACAACGATTTTTGAGTATCCTTTTTAGTATATAAAATGAGAGGATCAGGATACCATGTCACCAACAGGTTTTCATCAACATACAACTCCCAAGCCACCCGAGTCCCGTCGTCAAGTGCCGCAGAAGTCATATCCGCCCAGAAGCTCCAGACCTGGATTCAACCAACCGTCAGCTTCTTCACAGAGAGCCTATCAAACTAAATTACCGAGAAAACCAAGAAGCCCTGTTTCGGGAAATTATTCTCCGCCAGCCCCTTCAAGACGTTCTTCTGTGGGAAAGCGCCCTGTGCATTCCCATGATGCCGCCATGCGGCAGAATTATCTCAGGTATAAGCAACAGCAGTATTACCAGAAGCGGCTCATGATCGTTCTGACGATTATCGTTATTTTTTTGATCGGAGTAGGAGCACTTCTGATGACGACAGGCGCGTGTTCTCATAAGAAACAGGTAGCTGAGGAAACCTTATCTCTCAGTGCAGAAGCCAAGCAGGCGATTGATTCTTCTGTGGAATACATGACCCAAATATCTGACAGTGTTCCCAAACAAATTGCCAACGTGATCAGCTGTAAGGATCAAATGCATTCCTACAAGATAAATACAAAGCGAATGTCCCAGAGCACGATGAAAATGCTGAACGAAAAAATTACGTCAGGCTATGTTGCTTTGTATGACGTCACCACAGACGAAATTATTTTTTCTAAGAATTACAACAAAAAATGTTTTCCTGCCAGTACGACGAAAATACTGACAGCAATTACTGCCTGTAAGATTATTCAGGATCCGGATACAATCATTACCGTTGGTAAAGAAATTCGTATGATTGATCCGGAATCCAGTACTGCCGATCTGACAGAAGGAATGCAATTGACATTTGAGATGCTAATGAGTGCCTTGATGCTTCCTTCCGGAAATGATGCTGCCTATACCATGGCAGTAACCTGTGGAAGGATTTATCAGCATAATCCGTCTTTGTCGGAGGAACAGGCATTGAAGGTGTTTATGGAGCAGGTCAATGTGGTTGCTGCCCAGATCGGCGCCTCCCATACACATTTTGTGACTCCTGACGGGATTCATGATGACAAACATTATACTTCTGCAGAGGACTTGATTAAGATCGCTGATTATGCTATGACAATCCCGCTGATTAAAGAAACCTGCAGGAAAACGACAGTAAAATGGACGCTTCCTCACGGAGGAACCGTTAGCTGGGATAATAACAACAAAATGCTGTTGGAGGGTTCCGGTGTCTTCTCTCCCTTCTGTGACGGAATCAAAACCGGTTTTACGGACGAGGCCGGTACATCGGTGGTGACATCTGCTACTATCGACGGTCATACCTTTATTGCTGTGGCTATGAAGGGAGAAACCGTCTACGCAAAATACGACGACTGTAATCTCCTGTTTCAGGAGGGCTTCAAGCTGTATAAAAAGGAATATACCTATGGATAAACTATCCCACTGTGCTCTGTAAAAACAAGGACATGACATCTCCGTAATTGATCTGTTTAATATCATTGGCGGCGGCAATCGGAATCTCTGTGATCTGTTTGCCGCCGCTTTTATAGATCATTTTTCCGATGACATCTCCCCTTTGAATCGGTGCTTCTACCTCCTCTGGCAAATAAACCTCTGTACTGATGGCATTATCTTTTCCTTTTTCCAGCAGAAACGGTTTGTCCATTTGAGCCGTTGTGGATACTTCATCAGTCATTCCGTTCTTGACGCTAATGGTCCGGAGAGCATCCTGCGGAATTTCCGGCAGATACATGGTATAGTTGGCAAAGCCGTAATCCAGCAGCTTGGAGGCATCTGAAAACCGCTGTTTTCCTGTATCGGCTCCCAAAACGACTGCAATCAGCTCCAGCCCTTCTCTCTCTGCTGTTGCGGCAATGCAGCTGCCGGCCTGAGAGGTTGTGCCTGTTTTTAATCCGGTAATACCTGGATAGCTTTTCAGCAGCTTGTTGGTATTGACCAATTGTGTTTTTCCGTCTCTCAGTTCATCCATCCAGATAGTACTGTAGTGGAGGATTTCCCGATGACGGAGCAACTCTCTGGACATCAGTGCCACATCATAGGCACTTGTTACATGGCCTTCCTCATCAAGACCGTTGCAGTTCTTGAATGCCGTTTCCTTCATGCCCAACTGTTTTGCTTTTTGATTCATCTGCTGAACAAATGTTTCTTCGCTGCCGCTGATATGTTCTGCCAGGGCTACTGCGGCATCATTGGCACTGGCCACAATCGTCGCTTTGACCATTTCATCTACTGTCATCGTTTCCCCCGGTTCCAGCCAGATGTCCGATCCTCCCATAGAAGAAGCATGTGCAGAGGTTGTTACCGTATCCTGCCAGTCAATTTTGCCGCTGTCAATGGCTTCCATGACCAGTATCAGGGTCATAACCTTGGTAATGGAGGCACAAGCCCTGACATCGTGGGCGTTTTTTTCCAATAATACAGTGCCGGTTTCGGCATCCATCAGAACCGCTGACGGCGCGCTGATTTCCTGTTCGGAAACTGCATTCACCGGAAACTCAGGCAATGATACCAGCAAGACAGCAGCAGCGGAAGCAGCCGCTAATAATTTGATCATAAACATACCGCACCTCCCAAGCATTTTCGTTGCAGTATATGCCTGGAAGGTGCGGTATATTTCTATGACAGGATTATCTCTTTTTATTTTTTTTCTCTGGTGCAGTTGGTTCGCTGCTGTCATTCCGGGCAAGAAAGTCCTCAATCTCACGTTTCAGACGGGAAACCGGCAGGCCGACCACATTGTAGTAGTCCCCTTTGATTCCTTTGATGAACAAAGCAGCACGGTTTTGGATGCCATAGCCGCCTGCTTTGTCATAAGGCTCTGTGGTGTTGATGTATTGTTCAATTTCCTGCTCCGTCAGCGGGTAAAATTCCACCTCCGTGATTTCTGAGAAGGTATGATATTTGCCCATATAATACAGGCAGCAGCCCGTGATGACCTGGTGACATCTTCCGGACAATAGCTGCATCATCGTTCTGGCATCACTGGTACTGCGAGGCTTATTGAGAATCTTTCCGTCAATGATAACGGAGGTATCGCACCCAATGACGAGGAATTTTTCATATCCCTTGGAAATGTTTTCCGCTTTCAAACGTGCAAGATATTCCGGACATTTTTCCACTGACAAATCCCTTGGAACCAGTTCCCGGATGTCAGAGACTTTTACACGGAATTCATCATAGAGCATGGATAATAATTTTTTTCTTCTCGGAGATGCAGAGGCAAGAATAACTTCCATTATGTTCCTTCTTTCTGTTTTGAATGTTTTGTGATTCCGTTATGATTTAGATTCTTGTTTACGATTTCTGTGCCAAAAGGCACTTATATATTTCTCCCTTTTTAAAGCCTGTCAGCTTTGCACTTTCTTTTGCGGCATCGGAGAGTGACATACCGGAGTCCGCCAGTTCTCTGGCGGTTTGGACAGCTTCTTCCAGAGTGGAGGCTTCTTTATCTCCTTCCGATGCTCCTGCAACAATCAGAACGATTTCCCCCTTGATGCTTCCATCTGCATAACGTTCTACGGCCTCAGCAAGTGTCGTCCGGATGACCTCTTCATGTATTTTTGTCAATTCCCTGGCAATGGAGATTTGTCTGTTTCCAAAAAAATGCAGCATATCCTTCAGTGTTGCTGACAGCTTGTGGGGAGCTTCGTAAAATATCATAGTACGCTGTTCTTTAAGCAAGGAGGAAAGATGCTCCATTCGACTGGGTTTATTCACACTGAGAAAGCCCTCAAAAGCAAAGCGTCCAGTGGGCAGACCGGAAATTGCTAAGGCAGAAGCCAACGCAGTAGGACCCGGTACGGTGCAGACAGTAATTCCCATGTTGCAGCATTGTCGAACCAGCGATTCACCTGGATCGGAAATACATGGCATTCCCGCATCTGTTACTATGGCACAGTTTTCCCCGTTCAGGATGCGACGGCAGATTTCCTCTCCTTTTTCATGGGCATTATATTTGTGATAACTGATCATGGGTGTATTGATCTGAAATTTATTTAGCAGCTTGATGGTTACGCGGGTATCTTCCGCAGCAATGAAATCTACCTGGGAAAGGGTTTCGATTGCTCTTGGAGAAAAGTCAGACAGATTTCCGATGGGAGTGCCCACCACATATAGCTTTCCTTGCATTTTACAGATATTCCTCCTTATAGGCACCGTAGATAGCGATCATTTCCTCTGAAAGGCTTTTGTCATCCTTTTCAATCAGCAGTGTGGGCTCCACCACCAGTCCGTTGGGTTTTCCGCCTCTTCTTCCCTCTATCAGGAACAGCTTGGGAGGCTTTGCCGCTCTCTGCTGGACAAAGCGCAGCCGTTTTGGTTCTATGTCATACTGACGCATCAGAGACATGACATCGCATAGACGTTCCGGACGCTGACACATACAAAACCTGCCGGAAAAATTCAGCAGCCTTGATGCGACGCGAATAATATCTTCCATGGTACAGGCTGATTCATGACGGGCGATTCTGTGAGCCTGTTCCGGGTTGACAAGTCCCGTTCCGGCGGCTTTATATGGTGGATTGCAGACCACCATATCAAATGAAGAGAATGATACCTTCCCCTGCAGCTCCAGCAGATCCGAATGCAGCACCTGTATTCTGTCTTGAAGACGGTTCAGTTCGACGCTTCGCTGCAGCATGGAACAGGCTTCCTCCTGAATATCCACAGCCGTTACATGAGCCGGCTTCTGATCGCGGCTCCAGATCAGCGGAATTGCTCCGCAGCCGGTACCAAGCTCACAGGCCTGATCGTTTTTTTTAGGTGCCGAAAAAAAAGCCAGCAGAACGGTATCTGTTCCGAAGGCATGGTTGGGTGATACGATCACTCGGATGCCGCTGCCAAGGGGCTCCAGTTTTTCGGTTGGTTTCAGCATTCCGTCACTTCCCTCTTTTCCAATTCCAATGGTAATTGTACCACAAAAGAGCCCTTTCGTAAAGGGGGGGCTTTTGACCGGTACGTGACCGCACAGGACGTGTTCGCGGCAGCGCTCCACTCCGTTCCGCTCGGTTGTGCCGTGTCCAAGTTTACTGCCGCGGC
>CACYCV010000002.1 GCA_902772955.1 uncultured Ruminococcus sp. | reverse complement strand
GTTCATGACAATAGCGTACCACTTTTTATTGTCTGTGTGTCTCAGCACCGCATATCCCGGAAATCTCATCCATAGATATTCCGGTTCGGTATGATATTTCTTTTTTGCGTATTCGTATATTTTATCCCTTATTGAAACGTTCAATGAATCTCATCCGCTTTCTTTTTCTTGTTACATTGCTTACCACATTCGTGTTTGTCGATGCGTTTTTCTGTGTCATATTAAGTAAACCATGGGACTCACTTCTCCTCTCAATCGTTACCACTGATTCTTTGGATCATTCAGCATATCAACATACTCGTCAATATACTTCCTGCGCTCATCACTATCTGATGATGTGGCTATTTCGCTGAGCTTTTTTTGCAGAGCATCAATAAACAATTCATCGGAGCGGTAGTATTCTTCCTTAAAATCCGGAACCAATTCAGATAATCTCCGGCTGATCCCATCATTTCCAAGTTTCCATTTCTCTATCAGATCAAGAGCGGATCGTGAATCAGAAAATGCTGTTTCTTCTGACATAGGAAGTTCTTGCAACATATTTTTATACCGGGTAAATCTTATCTTTTCTTCAACGATGTTGCCGGCGATCCTGAATAACAGATTTTTACTGATAAAACTATCAATAACGGATTGTATCAGCTCCAACTGATCAGCATATCGCATCACGGTTTCTACACCGTTATATCTCCACGGTGTCAATAATTGCTGAACAGCTTCGTCGCTCAGGTTAAGCTGAACCCCTAATTCTCTCAGCTTCGGATCAAGGGTTTTTGATCTGGTTCGTCCCAGAATAAAGTCCGTACTTACCTCATAATAATCCGCCATTTTTGCAAGATTGCCGGCAGAGCATTCAACCGTTCCTTTCAGGTACTTCATCAAAGTCTGGTAGGGGATCCCCATAGCTTCCGCCTGCTTCGGAATAGTAAGAGTTGAATCCTTCATACATTTATCTTCTATTAGTGCAAACAGATTCTGAGATACCGTCTCTTTCATACAAATCACTCGCTTTTCATATAGGATAATAATTATATTTTCTATAATATATTATAGCTTCACTGTAAAAGTTTGTCAAGCTATTTTTTTACAATTATGCAAAAATACCCCGTACCCTTGTTTGAGTCCGAGGTATTCTTTGTTTGTGCTTTAGCTTAATGACATTGCCCGGACCCCTTTCCTAAAAAACTTGTGTTTTTCTATCAAAGTTCAACAGAAATAAAGGAAACATTTTAAAAAATGATTTCTTGAAAAACAAAGCAGCCAATGAAGAATTCCTGTTTATCGGCTGCTTTTTTGTGTTCATACGATTTTCAAAAAAGAAACCGTCCCGAAACGCCGGAAACAGGCGTCAGGAACGGTTCTTTTTCATCCTTGTGTTACGAAAAAGCGGACAGCATCAGCCGTCAGCTTCGGTGATGGTTCTGTCATACAAAACAACACCGTCACTGGTGAAGACTGTAATTTTGATGGAGAAGGGATTCACGCCTGTCTTCTGCATGATGGTTTTGACAGAAAGATTACCATCAGCGATTTGCTGGCCAAAGCTTGTATCAAATGCCTGGGTAGCCTGCTGCAGGACTTCGTCAGTTACCTGAACGGCCTGTGCCATCGTTGCAGTGATAACCAGGGTATTATCATCCTGGAAATAGACATTGGTTTTCATCATGTCGTTTTCCATTCCCTGGCTGAGCATGGAAGTGAAGGCGTCCGCACCGCCATCGCTTTCAACAAATTTTCTGAAGCTCTTTCCGTTGGCAGCAACCGGTTCTTATGAAGTGGTTACCACGGGCTGTTCGGTGGAGGTTGCATCGGGTGTAGAAACGGGTGCAATATCCGGAGAGGTTGTGGAAGTAGTATCGGCTGAAGGAGCAGCTGTAGAAACGGCGGTAGAAGCGGCCAGGGTCAGCAGCAGTGTGGTTAACGTAATCGATTTTTTCATTTGGGGTTACTCCTTTTTATTAAATGCCGTGCTATTGCTCACGTCAGCTTTACCTGTAGCTCGGTGGGGAGATATTTCAGAAAACGATCGTTTTCGGTTGAATCAACGGCATACAGCAGATCCTGTACCAGCTTTTTCCCCGGAGGAATATAATCCGTCACAATGCGTTCCATCAGGGGATGACAGGCTTTTCCGCCTGCTTCAATCACCAGATCGTTGCAGTTGAACGTGCTGATCAGCTCCTTCTGACAATTTTCGATTTCTACGGTCACTGCGATGTAATCCGCCTTTTCATCGACGCTTTGCAGGGAGTAGTCAGTCGGGTCAACCTTTTTGACATCCATCACGCGCAATGCCGTCTCTTGGGAGGATACAGAAGCCAGTGCTTCTTTTTCCTTTGTTTCAGAAGCCTCCTGCTCCAGGGTTCGGGTGTATCGGAAGGTATCATATACCGTCAGATTGCGATGATAGGTAAAGTCACACTCCGTAAAGTCTCTGTTTACCTCAAAAATATACAATCCTGTCACAGGCTTTTCGGGAAAGAGCTGCAGCTCCCTGCGGTTGATCAGATTCTGCAGATCGTTGATGACATTCGGATAGCGGTTAACGGTATCGTTCAGATTGGTGACGATGCCGTCCACCGAAGGAATCAGCAGTCCATCCGACTCCAGGGTAGCGGAAGAATCCGTATGGTTCACCAGCTCCACCTCTGCAATCAGAAAAACCTTTCCGTCCGAAGGGGCACGTACCTGATCACCGGTTGTAATGTTATCGGAGTAATACACGTTGGTGATGGAAAAATCCAGCCCATTATGGTGATTGACCTCCCCGATTTCCAGGGGACCGCCTTTTCCCTTTTGTTCCGTATGCTGTGTCTGCTGATCTTCCTGTTTATCATCCTTCTTCTGACATCCGACAGCGCCGATCACTGTCAGTATGGCGGCCAGTACCAGAATGCCTGCCTTGGAAAAAAAAACCGTTTCATAAATACCTCCTTCGCCGCATGGCATACTCATATTTTTCTTCTTAAATATATACCATATTTTCTCTTGTTTGTCAATTCCACGCGGCGGGCGGTGCGTGACCGCACAGGACGTGTTCGCGGGCGCGTGACCGCGCGGGACGATTCGCGCCTTGCTCCACTCCGTTCCGCTTGATT
>CACYCV010000001.1 GCA_902772955.1 uncultured Ruminococcus sp. | reverse complement strand
CCCAGATAATGAGGATGTTGCGCATACAGATAATTTTATTATCCATATCAATACTGCAAACAAAATTGCAAATGGATTTTCTGCTCGTAAACATAAGAATCTTGTGAATATTGGAACGATTGGACACGAGGCCGGTCATATTCTTTTCACAGATTTCCAGATTGCAAACAGGTATGTAAGGTATCTCCAAGCCGGAAAGTATTATCCCAAAAAGCTTACAGATAAAATGTTCGGAACCGTTTTTCTCAGAGAGAATCTGAAGGAGCTATCCGATGTTTTATCTGACGGAAACGCAGCTAAATTGCAAGTGCTCACAAAGCTCGGGATGTACCTTTCAAACATCATTGAGGATGGCTATGTCGAGCGCATGATGAAGCTTCGTTTTCCGGGAACGGTCGCTGTCGGTATTCAGCTCAAAAATCTGAAGCAGGCAGAAATGGCTCCTTCCGTCAAATACATGGTAGATAATGAATTTGACGACATCAGCATCATTACGAACCTCTTGCTGGAATACGCGCTGACGGGAAACATTGAGAATCAAGAAGGTGTTTCCAATGAGTATACGGAATGCCTTTTCGGATGTATTCCGATTCTGGATAATGCTCTTAATGAAGACAGCCCCAAGGAACGAATGACAGCAGTTAATATGCTGCTGGTACATTGCTGGAAATATATCAAGACATTGCTGGAAAGAATTGACGAAACAAATCCTCCACAGAATCCAACTGAAAACCCATCTGGAGATCCTTCTGAAAACCCGTCAGGAGATCCTTCTGAAAACCCGTCAGGAGATCCTTCTGAAAATCCGTCAGGAGATCCTTCTGAAAATCCATCAGAGGACATTTCTGAAATAGCAAAAGAAATATTGAAAAAGCTTGAAGGTGAAATTTCCGATTCGTCTATGCAGCCTTCAAATATGAAGACAACTCCTTGTTCGGATCAGTCTGATGAACCATCCAAGGGTGATGAGGAGCAGGAACGTCTTGAACATTTGAGAACAGAAGTTGAGGACATGATTTCTGAAGGTTCCGGAACGGTAACCCACGATAACGATTACATTGCGGAAACTGCCGACCACGAGCTGGAAAACATTCTGAACAGTGTAGCAAGCGCAAAGGTTTCCAGTGCTGTAGAGGATAGCCTTCTTGATGAACTCCAAACTGATCTGAAGAATATCAGTTTCGGCGACATCCACAAGAACGTGGATATTGTCATCCACCGTCAAAAAATGCTTAACGGAAATGAACGTGAGCTATATGAGAAGGCTATGGTTGAGTTGAAACCGATTTCTAAAATGCTTCAGAAAAGTATTCTGAATGTCATCAAGCAACGTCAGCATGGAGCAACAGAGAGAGGTTTGCTGATGGGCAGCCGCCTTGACCATACGGCGTATCATCGTAATGACGGAAAGATCTTCACAAAGCGCAACCGACCCAATGATGAGATCAGTCTTGCGGTCGGTGTATTGGTTGATATGTCCGGTAGTATGTGTGGAGAAAGAATCAGAGTTGCACAGGCCATGACGCTTGTCGTCTATGATTTTTGCCGAGCACTAAATATTCCCGTGACGATTTACGGGCATGATACAACTTATGGAGAAGGTGTAAACCTGTATTCTTTTGCAGAGTTCGCCAGTGTTGACGGTAATGACAAATACCGGTTGATGAATATAGAGGCCGGCGGCAGTAACCGCGATGGCTGTGCGGTGCGTTTTGTAGCAGAAAAGCTGTGTAAGAGAAACGAGCAGACGAAATTGTTTATCGTTGTCTCGGACGGGCAGCCTGCGGACAGTGGATATTACGGAACTGCGGCAGAGCTTGATCTCCAAAGTATCCGCAAAGAATATGTCAGAAAAGGCATTACTTTCCTTGCGGCGGCTATCGGTGACGATAAGCCTGCTATCAAACGCTGCTATGGTGAGAAAGCTTTTCTTGATATTACTAACCTGAAGGCATTTCCGACAACGATTGCGAAAATTATTGCCAGATATACTTTATGAGGAATAAAACGGCTGCAGGAGAAATCCTGTGGCTGTTTTTTATGAGCAGGTT